>MTOL01000001.1 GCA_002011685.1 Deferribacteres bacterium JdFR-76 | reverse complement strand
GGATGGAAATGGTCTGTGGCGCCGTGAAATCACCATACTCTTTCACAAAGGCCCCGATTTCGGACTGGAGGGCTTCTCCAAGGTGGAAGAGGTTCATGTCCCGCAAGCGCTGTCCGGGAAGCACAGAAGCTGGCTGCGGCAAATCCGACCGAAATCCAGCTTCCCGTGCTGCCGTTACCACGACCGCATCAAACCGGATGGGCCGCGGCTGCAAGCGGATTTCCAGGCCACTGGTTCCAGCCGCTATGGGTTCTGTGATCTTCACTTCATAGCCGATCAACCGGATCACCAGCCGGACTGCGTTTTCCGAAATGCCAGACAGGACAAAACGCCCCGCACCGTCTGTTTCGGTACCCATGCCGGTATTCTGAATCATCACAGCGGCTCCGGGCAAAGCCTCGCCGGTTTCCGCATCCACTACCCTGCCACGGATTTCGGAGCCGTAGCCGCTCGCCGTCACCAGAAAAAGAAGACATCCCCATATCAGCTGACTGAACTTTTTCTTTTTCATGCTCATTCCTCCAGGCTGTTGGGTCCAGAATTCGACACTCCTTTCCGGACGGGCCCACCGGAACTTACTTTTCGATGCCGCTGCGCGCCGGTACCCCCCTCGTGTAATAATGTTTGATCTCCCGCATTTCGGTTACCAGATCTGCACGGTCCACCAGTTCCTGCGGCGCCCGGCGGCCGGTACAGATCACTTCCACGTGGAGCGGTTTTTCATCCAGAATAGCCAGGACGTCCTGAATTTCGATAAGCCCAAAGTAGAGGGCCACATTCACCTCATCCATGATGACGATGTCATATTCACCGGAGAGAATTATCTCCCGAAGGCGGGCCAGCCCCTGCCGGGCCATTTCCACATCCTCGGGTTCGGGATGGTCCACATGCACAAACGTGGGCTTGCCATACTGTTCAATTACAAACCGGTCGCCAAACTGACGGGCCAGTTTTAATTCGCCATAGCTCTGCCCCTTCATAAACTGCCCCATAAACACGCGGAATCCGTTGCCTAGAGCGCGGAACGCCAGTCCCAGAGCCGCGGTGGTTTTTCCTTTGCCGTCGCCTGTGTAGACCTGAATATAGCCGCGTTCCAATTTTGGTTTTTTCATATTGCCTCCATCAAATCCGAATATTAGGCCAGACCGGCCAGACTAGCGCGCCGGCTTGCTACATGCCGGCTGCCGGCCAGAAAGATTCTCCCAGAATCCGGCATGGCGGCATGAACACGAGTCAAACCGATTCCTGCATGGTTGATCTGCCGGTTTTAATTGGGAATCCTGCTCAGATGGTTTTTGCGGGATGGGGGAGCGAAAAAATACCCCAAACACTCGAAGGTTAATGGGGAGCCTAATGGCTGCGTCCAACCTCACCCTCGAAGGTTGCCGCAAAAAAACCATTCTGGCAGGTTTCCTGGCTCGGGGATCTTCCTACTCACCGCGCCTTCCCATTCCGGCTTACCGGAACAGTGGCTCGTTGCGGCTTTCGTCCCCCCTCACAGTAGCGGGGCTGCTCTCGATTTTCACGAGATTCCCTCTTCATCCCGGAAAAACCGGGATGCACCAGAATGGCTATTTCAAAGAACTCCAGCTTCCATTCGTGCTAAATCACATCAGTAACTTAACAATTTCTGCAACAATTGTCAAGCACTTTTTTGGTGAGAAATACAAAATATTGAAAAAATATTAAAATAATGACTATATATTGACTAATCCCACAATTTCCAGATAACACCATAATGGAACTGCCAGCCGGGGACCAAATAGCCTGCCCGCATAGAATAAGCCCTGTTAAACAGATTCTGCCACTGCAAAAAGATCTGCACATCTCCCACAGAGAAGTGCAGCCGGCTATGAAGCAAAAAAAGTTCAGGCAATTCCACCACCTTACCCAATCCCACCTTTTCCAGCAACACGCTCTTCCGGGGCGTAAAATATTCCAGTCCCACTACCGCGGTAACAAGCAAATTTCCGCTGAAAAACTTTTGCTGGCCCCGGAGCTGCAAATAGGCCCGGTGAGCTGGGACCTCCAGAAAAGGAGCAATTTTGAATGCCCCGGTATGCCAATACTGGTATGTTCCTCGAAGAACTAACTTGGACCCGGGTTGCCAGAACCAACGCAGGAAGATACCGGCATTCCAATAGGCGTTGGAACTTTTCCAGTGCAAAAGCGAATCTGCGGTTTGCAGCGGAAACGGATATTCTTTTCCGCGTACAAAAGCCGCACTGATAAGCCATGAAAANCGATAGAGGTGCCAGCGGGAAATATTCAGCACAAATCCATGAAACTTGAACGGAGAGGATATGGAATCCTGCCCCCACAGCAAGGAATCGGGAAGGTCACTGGAAACCGCCCACGGCTGATTTTCATACGGGAGGAATCCTCCATCCCGCAGCAACAACGGCGGGACACTTCGGGACAGAAAAGCGGAAAATGTGGGGGAAAAACGGCCTTTAATTTCACGGCCGACATCAAAACGTACCTGGCTTCCCTTCCAGCCTGACAGGAACATTGTCTGACTGATGAAGAGCCTTACACGGTACTTCCATCGTACTCGTCGCTGAAAGCCCAACACCAGCCGGGTGCGTATATCGGAATTCTTGCGGCTGTTCAGGACATAACGAAGGCCCGTTACCTGAACTTCCCCCCACAGAGTCCCTCCGACGGGATGAAGACCAAAGCGGACGCCCCCCCAATCAAACCGGGCGTTGCTAATAACGGTGGAAGGGATATCTTTATATTGATAAGAGATCCGGTGATACTCCAGATCGAGGGAAGGATTCCAATCCGTTTTTTCTTTTCGGCGGATATGCAGCAGATGATCCTGCCGGGGCACAATTCTCAACCGTTGAGGATACTGTACAGCATATCCAGGCAGAATACGCCCGGGGAAACCGTTCCGGTGGGCATTCCCGAGAACCCGGTATTCGCCCACAAGCCCAAAAGGAAGACCAAACTGCAAGAAGAAACGCAGTTTTTGCGCTTTAACGCGACTGTTGACGTAAATGCCATCATACCTCAAAAAATTTGCTGCCAAGGAAAAAGCCTGGTTGGAAGATAGGCGTTGCTGAAACTGGACATCTACGTCACTTAGCCCGTTGTCTCCTGTCCGGTAATATATGCGCGTGTAGGGGCGAACGGAGGTAACCGAATCCGTTCGGAAAACCAGGGGAAACGGCATGACCACAGTGGAATCAGCGAACGTTTCTACATTCGCCAGATCCATTACCGGCAGTTCATTGAGGTCCAGAAGGCCAAAAAGAGGATCCACCAGTTCCATTCCGTTAAAAACGACCGGAACGGCCCATGAAGGCACGCCCAGAACCGCGGGATAATGCGGCTGATCATACTGCGGCAGGCGGCTTATCCACCGGTGAGGCAGCAGGGCGGNCCATTTTACCGGAACATGATCCGGCAAATACAGCCACTCCTCTATGGAAAATCCCCGAAAAGCGGGGGATACACCAGTGCTATCCGGTTTCTGATCCAATCCTGCCCGGACCGTACCATACCCAAAGAGAATCAGTGCCAGGATGAGCCATTTTTGATTTCTCAGAACGCCCATCCAGCTTGATTTCATAGCTGGAACCGCCTTCCCCCCGTCCCGTAACGAAATTGCTTTTTCTTTCATAACTCCAGCATCTTTTTTAGCTGCGGCAAAATAACTGGTAAGACAAGCGAAAAAAGAAGCGTATTGGAAAGAAGATGCATTACATAAAAAGACATTCCATACGCTAGACTCGCCAGGAGCTTTNGAGTGGTCAGTCCGGCGAAGATTAGAAAACTGCAGGTNGTAAAGAGGTCATATATAAATGTTAGCAGAAAACCCGANACACCGAAGAGTACAGTCTTTTGCTGCCAGGAAAAAGGGGGGCGTCTGTCTTCCAGATGGCGGATCCAGCTTCCTGCCGTAGCGGCGAGGGCCATTCCGGCCAACTGGGCAACCAGCAANGGCGGAGTTGCCATCCCCAGGGGATTGAGCATGGAATAGAGGAATTCACCGGTAACAGCCGCAATCATGCCGAGAGGGAATCCCAAAAAATAGCCGGCCATAAAAAACGTTAAGGTGACTAATTCCACATTGGGTATATAAAGGAAAACCAGGCCAACTGCAACACCGGCCCCAGCAAAAAGGGCCGTTGCCAGAAAGGAGGATGTTTTTTTTCTTGCACGGTTTTCGAAAGCCATTCCGTATCTGCTGTAATCATTTACGTTTCATTCAATCTTCTTCGCGGGAATGTCCTCCCGGCACTGTCCGCTTACTGTCCCAGAAGGCAAACGTACAGCCGTTGCAATATATTCGCTTTTCGGCTAAATATCAAGCGACAGGGAAAAAGAATCATCGTATAGGTCTGCAAGAGTTTTATAGGGGGCTGCAACCATAATCCCACAATCAGAAAGCAATGTGAAATTTTTTTCTTCACCCATAGGCACTCTTTTCGCTAAGTCCAGTAATTCTTTGGCCTTCTATGGAACGCCTCAAGTCTTACGCGAAAACGAATGAAAAAATTTTTGTCTTCATAAAAAAATTCTTGACAACACCGTAATATTTTTTTATACTTTTGCGCAGAAGAAAAGAAGAAATCACTTCAAATGGTTGCGACGACGGGAATAAAAAATCCAAAACGTCCTTCATGCAGAACCGGCCTTTTATCTGTTTAATTTCGTGAAAGTATGCAAATTGTGGAGCAAAAGGCTCATTGCCTATGTTTTCATTACATCATCTACACACTCAATCTCTCTCTGGGTATCAATCCTTCCATAAAAATGTGATGAACCTTTGATCTGAAAGGAGGTGAGAGCGGAAAAGTTGGCGGACGGTACGATTTTTCACCATGCAGGAAGGTAGTGGGTGTCTAACCAAAGTGAGGAGGAAGCATGCGGAGATTTCTCTTGTTAGCGGTTTGCCTCTCCCTTTTGGTCGCACCTGCGATCGTTATGGGACAGGGGCAAGGCTCGGCACTGGTAACGGGTAAGGTAACGGACGACAAAGGCAATCCATTACCCGGTGCAAACGTTTTGATCGGTGACTATGATATCGGTGCCGCCACGGACGTCAAAGGAAAATTCTCCTTCCGCGTTCCTGCGCAGTACGTAAAAGGCCAGAAAGTTGAGATCACCGCACGGTTTATCGGCTACCACGCTCAGACGAAAGAAATCACCCTTAATCCCGGAACCATCAATGTGGATTTCTCTCTGTCCATGGACGTCCTGGATCTGGACGCCATCATCGTGACGGGTGTGTCTGAGCGGACGCCGAAGAAACTCCTGCCCTTTACGGTTTCTCGTGTTTCGGAGCAGGAAATTCAGACCGTGCCGGAACAGACCCCTCTGCAGAGCTTGCGCGGCAAAGTTGCCGGTGTGGACATCGTTCAGGGGTCTGGTGAGCCGGGTACTGGTCAGGATATTAAAATCCGCGGTGCTGTGAACATCGGAAGCGGCAACGGTCCTCTGATCATTGTCGACGGCGTAATCCTGGACGCCAGCAGCCAGGTCGACATTGACCCGATGGACATTGAGAGCAT
>MTOL01000022.1 GCA_002011685.1 Deferribacteres bacterium JdFR-76 | reverse complement strand
GCGGACGAAAATACAAATTCTGCCATGGGTACGGAAAACTGTAGAAATACGTATGGAGGATCATAACGTGCTGGACGCGGTTGTTGTCGGTAGCGGTCCCATTGGCCTTGCCTGTGCCATCGAGCTGGAAAAGAAAGGGCTCCGGTACATAGTTCTGGAGAAGGGCGTATTTGCAAATTCCATTTATCATTTCCCTCAGGACATGACCTTCTTTTCCTCAGCAGATCAGCTGGAGATCGGTGGAGTACCGTTCGTCGTGCCTTACGATAAGCCAAAACGTGTGGATGCCCTGAAATATTACTGGCGGGTTGCCCGGACGTTCCGGTTGAAACTGCAGCTGTTTACGCGGGTCGAACAAGTTGTGGCCAAAAAAGGAGGTTTTGATATCCTGACGACGCGCGGTCCGTTTGAAGCGAAGAATGTAATTGTGGCCACTGGCTACTATGATCATCCAAATCGCCTCAATGTGCCCGGAGAAGATCTGGGGCATGTATCCCACTACTATTCAGATCCGCACCAGTATATTGGCAAAAAAGTTGTGGTGATAGGCGGAAACAATTCGGCTGTGGAAGCGGTGCTGGAACTTTACCGCTATGGTGTGGATGTGACTCTGGTTCACCGGGGCAAATGGGTGGGCGAAAAAGTAAAGTACTGGATCCGTCCGGATATCGAAAACCGGATCCGAAATGGAGAAGTACGCGCCTTTTTTGAAACAGTGGTGGAAAAGATCAGCACTGATACGGTCTGGTTGCGACAGAACCAGCGGCGGATCCAGCTGGAGGCCGACGCAGTGCTAGCCCTCATCGGTTATCACCCTGATTTTGATTTCCTGAGAGCGATGGGCGTAAAGGTTGATTCCGAAACCAGTGTGCCGTTGCATGATCCGGTGACGGGAGAAACCAATGTGCCTGGCATTTTTATTGCTGGGGCTTTACGTGCAGGNCGCGATGCCAACCGCATTTTCATTGAAAATGGAAGGGATCATGCACCGGCTATTGTTCAGACTATTGCAAAGAAAAAGGAAGGGAAAGCATGATTCGAAAACAGATCTTCAAGATTCTGATTACGGGGGCAGGTTTCTCCTTGCTTTTTCCTGTATTCCGCACGGCCAGCGGACAGACGCTTGATGTGGTATTCCGTTATGTTAAACGTCCGGGGGACCAGTTTGTCCGGGTGTTTGTTCCCGGGACTATGCCTCCAGGAACGCAGCTGGATTGGGGGCCGAATACCAATGGATTTATTTCTCCTTCAGCCCCCTCTCTGATGACGTACGATCCGGATGTAGATGCGTATGTTAAAACCTATACGCTGGATGTGGGGCAGCGCTATGAATATAAATTCCATTTCCATTACAACGAAGCAGGTACACAGTGGGAATGGATTACCGATCCGCTGAATAACAATGTGGTAGGCACGCCGCCTTTCGATAATTCTTATGTGGATGTTACAGACCCTCTCATTTTTCAGCCGGCGCTCCATGAAAACGATCTGCAGCAGGTTACCGGCATGAGCGTGGGCATTTTCACCACTCTTAGTATCGATTCCGTTGTTTGCGTTGCCGGGCAGGACACTTTTGATGGGCGTCCCTTTTTGCGGAGTGATGGGGTTCTGTACGTGCCGTTCACCGAGCCCAAAAGCCCTTTTGCCGGGTTCCGGATTTCTGTAACCATACAGGGGCAAGAAATTGTGGCACTGGAACGCAAGGCGATTCAGATTGTGAAAGCCAGCCGGCCTTATGGCACACGGGCTGGAGTGAATCTTAGTGATTCTGGGGCCGTTTTTGTTCTGTACGCACCAGGACGGCCGGTAGTTCAGTTACTGTTGGCCCCGGAAGGTCAGCCTCTCAACATCCAGGAGGCGCGCACCATGAAAAAGGCTCTGGGCGAGGATGGCGTCTGGTGGCTGGATGTTGCTTTGTCTCCCGGTCGGTATGTGTACCAGTATCTCTTCTTGGACGGTACGCGCATCAGCGATCCGCTGTCCAGGTATGTGGTGAACGGACAGACAGTCTTCGAGGTAGGCCCTGGAGGCATTTCTACGGCAGATGATTTTGAGTGGTCAGATCAGGATTTTGTCCGCCCGGCCCTGGATACCCTTGTGATCTATGAGCTGCATGTGGACGATTTTGCGGCCCAGGGGAGCGGACGGGGCCGGTTTTTTCACGTTATTCAAAAGCTGGACTACCTGGATTCCCTAGGTATTAATGCCATTGAGCTGATGCCTATTATGGAATTTCCTGGGGACCGGTCCTGGGGGTACAATACGAGCCACTATGCAGCAGTGGAAGCCACGTACGGAACCCCTCGTGAATTCAAAGAGCTTGTGAATGAGGCCCACCGGCGGGGCATTGCTGTCATCCTGGATATTGTCTGGAACCACATGTCCGGGAGTGGCCCGCTATGGAAAATGCAGCCGAATTATGAGCAAAATCCTTTCTTCAAAGCGGAACAGGACTTGCGGCCAAATGAAACCCGGGGCACATTTGGTGGAGTAGATTGGGATCATTTTACCCCTCAAACTCAGGCATTTGTGAATGAGATCCACCGGATCTGGATTGAAGAGTACCATGTGGATGGATTTCGTTTTGATTTCACCCGGGGCATTGGGTGGGATCTTTCCCGCCCGCAATATGGGATTCTGGGGTGGAGCAGCTGGCTGAAAAAACATTATCCTGGAATATATCAGATCGCCGAGCACTTGCCCGCCGATCCGCGACTTATTTCCATCAGTTCCCTGGATGCAGGGTGGAACGACAGTTTTCATGATATGTTGCTGAAAGACATTCACGGGCCTGCCCCCAGTTTGTCCGTCATATCGGCACTGGTGCTGGGATTGCACGAGTACAACCCCAATACAGCTGGCTACGAAGACCGGACACAGACGGTAAAAGCCTGTGTAACCCACGATGAGCAATCCCTGATTCAGGAGATGGTGCGGTTTAAGGGCATTCCGCAGGAAACAGCTCTGCGGCGTGATTTACTGTACAATGCAATGCTGTTCACCTCCCTTGGTATACCGATGATCTGGCAGGCGCAGGAAATGGGGATGCAAAGCGGCTGGTTCGATGATAACCACAACGGCAATTGGGACGAAGAAAAACTTGCTTACCGGCCGGTGGATTGGAGCCTGCTTTCCACGGAACGGGGGAAACGTCATTTTCGGGCATTCCGCAAATGGATTACCTTGCGAAAAAAGAATCCGGCGCTCTACCGGGGCGAATTTTATGTCATCCAGCGTTTCGATAGCGAACGGGTGCTGGTATATGGCTACCGGGATGAATCGGCGGGTTCAAAAGGTGATGCAGTGGTGGTGGTAGCCAACCTGAGCAGTACGGACCGGCGACTATCTGCTGTGCGCTGGCTGGAATCTGGAAGGTGGAANGAGATCCTCAGTGATTCGGTTGTTACTGTGGAAGGGGATAGTTTGCGGGATCTGACCATCCCGGCCTATACAGCGCTAATTTTTGCCCGTCAGATTGGTACAGAGGTTGCGGATGGAAAAATTCGCGCAACTCCACCGGTAGAATTTTCCGTATGGCCGGCGTTTCCTAACCCGTTCAATTCGGAAACGGTTCTCGTCTTCCAGCTCCCTGAGTCGGCTCCGGTTACCGTTCAGGTTTTCGATGCCAAAGGGCATCGGGTGTTTGCCACAAACCTTGGTAGAAAGTCTGCGGGACGCCATCGATTTGTATGGCAGACACCCCCCCTCGCCAGCGGTGTGTATTTTGTTCGTTTTCAGGCCGGGCGGTATTCCGGAACCCGGAAGGTTATCCTGCTGAAGTGAAGGGCTGTGCCGGGGATCCCATTGGGAGAAGGCTGTTCCGGACATCTTTCTTTGATCATTGGACGGGTCGGGACGTTTTGCCGCTGTCGATTTTTNGAGGAATGAAAGAAAGATTGCCGGAGGGATGGGGGNAACGAGGTGGGGGCGAAGCTTGGCGGCTCGGCTTGTTTCTGTGTCCAGGTGCCTCATTTGAAAAAAATCTCCCAAAAAAACCAGTTGCTTGAATGGTGCAAAATTTCTATATTGCCACAAATTTTGCTGCGGTTTAATGAGATTGTGAAAGAGAGCGAATTGGAGGAGGAAGATGGAGAAGCAGCGGGAAGAATGGCAGAGCAAGATCGGGTTTATTTTTGCCGCAGCGGGATCGGCGATCGGCCTGGGGAACATCTGGCGTTTTCCGTATATGACCGGTCTGAATGGGGGTGCGGCGTTTGTTCTCATTTATCTGATTTTTGCCGTGACNATAGGTCTGGCTCTGATGCTGGCCGAGCTAACGCTTGGACGTCGGAGCCGGAAAAATGCTTACGGCGCTTTCACAACGGTTATTCCTGGAACGCGCTGGCGGTGGGTTGGAGCACTGGGGATCTTTACAGGGCTGGCCATTCTTTCGTTTTACAGTGTGGTTGCCGGCTGGACGGTCGGTTATATTTTCAAAACGGTAAGCGGCCAGTTTGTCGGGCTGACCGGATCGGATCAGCTGAAGGCCATTTTTCTGGACCTGGTGGGAAATCCATGGACGGCCATCGGGCTCCACGGGCTGTTTATCGCCCTAACCATTCTGGTGGTTCTGGGAGGCATTGCCAAGGGGATTGAGCGCTGGAGCCGCGTGCTGATGCCCGTACTCTTTGCCCTGCTTATTCTGCTGGCCATCCGTTCGCTCACCCTGGGTCCCGGTGTAGAAAAAGGTCTGAAGTTCTACCTGAAACCAGATTTCTCCAAAGTGGGTATTGAGACGCTGATCACTGCCTTAGGTCAGGCCCTTTTCTCGCTGAGCCTGGGAATGGGAGCCATGATTACCTATGGCAGCTACGTGTCAAAATCCGACAATCTGGTTACTTCAGCGACCACTGTTGTGTTTTTTGATACCCTGATCGCCCTTCTGGCAGGACTGGTGATCTTCCCGGCTCTTTTTTACATCGGCCTGGAGCCTCAAGGGGGGGCAGGACTTGTGTTTATGGTATTACCGTTAATTTTTGACAAAATCCCAGGCGGACTTATCTTCGGCACAGGCTTTTTCCTGCTGCTTTCAGTGGCGGCCCTGACATCCACCATTTCACTGCTGGAGGTGCCGGTTTCCTATCTGATCGATGAGAAAAAATGGTCCCGGAAACTGGCCGCCATTGGCACCGGTGTTGTTGCGTTTCTCATGGGGATTCCTTCAGCCATTTCTCAGGGCGCCAATCCGTTTCTCTCCAAACTCCCTCTTATCGACCTTTCGTTCCTTGATTTTATGAACGCGCTCTTTGGCAATTACTCCCTCACCATCGGTGCACTATTGATTTCTATTTTTGTTGGATGGGTATGGGGGATTCATAATGCGGTACAGGAAGTGGAGCAGGGAAATCCACAGTTCCGCTACCGGAAAGTGTGGAGCGTTACTCTGCGCTATGTTGCGCCCATTTGCATTGTGATCATTCTGATCTACATCATTGTGACCGGGAAATTCTTCTGAGCTGCCCACGTTCCGGGGCCGCGGCCAGGGGGGAATTTATTCCACCCGGCGCGAAGCGGCTGCACATGGCAGGAAAGAGGTTTT
>MTOL01000403.1 GCA_002011685.1 Deferribacteres bacterium JdFR-76 | reverse complement strand
GGAAGGCACCATGTTCCTTGCGGTGCTCCACAATGGCTCTGGCTAATAGTACTGGGAAACCCGGAATCTGCAGAAAATCCCCAAAGCTGGCCCGGTTGACGTCCAGCGGGTGGGCCAGAAGCTGTTCCAGAAAGGCTATTTTCTTGCTGAGATCGGTCGTTTCCTGATCTTCCAGGAAGCGCTCCAGGTACTCTCTGTCGAACTGACAGAAGGCGGGCGGAAGGTTGCTGTGGAAAGCGGCTCCACCCACAAGCAGAAGGGTAAGCAGCCACTTAAGCCAGATGTTCCGGATCGATCGTGTCCGGCCGATGGGTGTTTCATCGCGTTCGTTTCTGTGAAAGCAGAGGCTCGGGTGAGAGGCAGCTTTCCGGGTTTTCCCCTGGGAACAGCCGATATTGGGCCGTGCTGTCCGTTTTACCGTGGAACCGCTGGCCCGGCAGGACTTGGCACTTGGACCGGCCAGATGGTGCAGTTCATCCGGTTTTCCGTGTGCCATTTTAAAAAAAGAGCGAGAATCCCCACACATGAGTATATCCGAGAACCGGGTGGAACACCATGCTATAATCAAAGTTGGCATTTTTTAAAAACAGCGTAATTCCAGCACAGAAGCGTTCGGGACTGCGGGTAAAGCCGGCCCGCAGACGCAGCCAGCGTCCGGCCTGGGAGGAAAGGGCCAGGCGGTATTCGGGGTCAAAATCCGGTTCTTTCACGGTTTCCACGAACAGCCAGGTTCTGGATACCACCTGAACAGCTGCCCCTGCTGTCAGCGAAAAAAACTGTCCATCCGTTTTCCTGGCAGGATCGGAAATTACCTGCTGCACGGCGCCGTGAAAAATTAGCCGGTTGCTGGAAAGGAAGTGCCAGCCCAGGGTTAGTGCCAACCTTTGCCGCTGTCCATAGCGCAGAATGCTGATCCGCTCCCCGGCCAGTTTAAGCCCCCAGAAAAAGCGTGGTCCCCAGCCCGTTGCGAACGCCAGTTCGGCGGTGTCGTTTTGAAAGAGTTTGCGACCAAACCGGCTGAGTATTAATCCAAGCCGTTTCCCGTGAAGTTTCCAGGCAGCGGCGAAGGAGAACGTTTCCAGCTCTCGCAATCCATACGGGCGGCAGTGGAAAAAAGAAAGCGAGGTAGATGGAACAGAAACAAGAACAGAAGGGTTGGTACGTATGTCGAAAAGCTCAGCATCTGCTGGTGCCGATATGAATGCCCTCCCGGCACCCCGCACGCCCGTCCAGGGTCCCTGCCAGCCTGCTGCTTCCGGGCACACCAGAAAAGCGACCACGAACGCCAGAAAAAGGGAAGCAGAAAGGGTTCGAAGAAAACCTTGACAAATTTCTGGAGTATGATAAATTAGTTGCAAGACAAAGCGAGGAGGCGCCATGGTCCGCAGGAATCTCTCTTTTGCTCTGACGGCAGTCATTATCTTCATGATGGCCCCCGTTGCTCTTCATGCCCAGAAAGTCCGTGCCGAAGTGACCGTCATTCTTGAACGCCTGCCCATGGACAAGCGTGAGCGCATGATGGATTTTCAGGATAAAATCACCGCTTATATCAATAACTACGACTGGTGCGAGCCCCGGTACGATTCTGAACTGCCGATCAAGATGCAGATCTACCTTCAGGATGCCAGCGTCAGTTTTGAAGAACGGTACCGGGCTACGCTTATCATCTCCAATAACAGCGATATGCAGTTCTACGACAAACGGTGGCTATTTAACTACGACCCCCAGCAGATCCTCGAACATGATGAAACCCGTTTCCACCCCCTTACATCTGTGATTGATTTTTATATCAACATTTTCCTCGGAGGCGAATTCGATAAATACGGCAAATTTGAAGGAACACCCTTCTACAACAAGGCCCGCAAGATCAGCCATCAGGCCCGGTTTTCACGTTTTATTTTTGGCTGGGACGAACGCCAGCAGCTGATCGACGAAATTCTGGCGGAAGAGAACAAGGCATACCGCGAAGCTCTGGATGCCTATTTTCTTGGGCTGGCCTATCAGGAAGAAGATTTTGGCCAGACGTTGAAGTACTGCAAAAAAGCCATCGACCTGCTGGCCGGGCTGATTCAAAAAAATCCAGATTACAAACTTCCCCATCAGTTTATTGACGGCCATTATATCGAAATCATTGATCTGTTCAAAGATTCCGACTACGCTCCCGAGGTTTTCAAAACCCTCATCGCCATCGATCCGGATCACAAAGAGGAGTACGAAAAATACCTTTAACCACCGGTCTCAGGCTTTGGTTGGCCTTTGCCCAGGGCCTGCTGGCACGATCGGCCGCCATCATGCCAGATCAAAAGTATCGCCTCGCTCCGGTGCAACTACATGGTCAAACCCCAGGGATTTGATTCCTTCCACCAGTGCATAGGTCTGATCTTCGTCTCCGTGAACACAAAAGATCCCTTTCATACGCTGGCGGTCAAAGTGGTCCACATACTCCAGCAAATCGTTGCGGTCTGCGTGGGCACTGAACGTGTTCAGCACGACCACCTCTGCCTTCCGGACGTATTCTTCTCCAAAGATCCGTACCTTTTCCCATTTTTCTACCAGTTTGCGGCCAAGCGTATTATGGGCCATGTATCCCACAATGAGGATGGTGTTCCGCGGGTCGCCGATGTTGTTTTTCAGGTGGTGAAGAATCCGGCCCGCCTCGCACATGCCAGAGGCGGAAATGATGATGCATGGTTCCCGTTTGTCGTTGAGCGCTTTGGAGCGTTCCACATCCCGGATGTACTCCAGCATCCCGAATCCAAAGGGATCTTCATGTTCCCGCAGGAACAGTTCGTACGTTTCCCGGTCGAACAGGTCCGAATGAACCCGGAAAATTTCCGTAACGTTTGTGGAAAGCGGGCTGTCAACATAGACCGGTAGGGCCGGGATGCGTCCCTCTTTGCGTAGCTGGTGCAGGCTGTACACCAGTTCTTGTGTTCGTCCCACCGAAAAAGCTGGGACGATGATTTTGCCGCCGCGTTGCGCTGTGCGGTTGATTACCTCGGCCAGTTTCTGGTTGGCCTGATCGATGGGATCGTGATAGCGGCCGCCGTAAGTGCTTTCGATGATCAGGTAGTCTGCCTCTTTCACATGAGCGGGATCGCGCAGGATGGGCAGTTTAGGCCGCCCGAGATCTCCGGTGAAAACAATCCGGTTGTGCAGACCCGCTTCTTCCGCTTCCAGAATAACCTGCGCAGAACCCAAGATGTGGCCGGCTTCGACAAATTTGGCCTTGACGCCGTTGGTTACGAAAAACCAGCGGTTGTAAGAATGGCCCACGAAATGCTGCAGGGCATCCACGACGTCTTCTTTGGTATATAACGGCTCAACCGGCATCAGCCCTTTTTTCCGGTGCCGTTTGTTTACATATTCTGCATCCTTTTCCTGAATATGAGCTGAGTCCAGCAGCATGATGCTGCACAGATCGCGGGTGGCAAATGTAGCAAAGATATTCCCTTCAAACCCCTGTTTAACCAGGGACGGAATGTTGCCGCTGTGATCAATATGAGCATGGGAGAGAATCATCGCCGCAATCTCGCGCGGATTGAATGGGAGATTTCGGTTCTTTTCTTCCGCCTCTTTGCGCCGCCCTTGAAACAGGCCGCAGTCCAGAAGAACCTTCCGTTCGCCGATGGTGATTACATGCATGGAACCGGTGACAGTCCGGACCGCCCCATGAAACTGAATGGTCACAGTACAATCCTTTCTGTTGGACTCTTTGTTTTCATTTTTGTGTTATCATGCAAGGATTTTCATCCACATCCACAGCTGGGCCATTACCAGAACAAATCCGGAAAGTGCCCCGGCGATAACCTGTGCCAGAGTGTGTGCCCGGAGTTGAAGCCGAGCCCAGCCCAGCGGTATTAGCAGCAAAAGCAGCGGCATAGCCGGCAACCCAAACTTGTAAACCAGCACCCCAACAGGTCCTGAGGCGCCCATCAGGTGGGCGCTCATTTTCCAGAAAAAGTTGATCAGAAAGATGAATAGCGTGTTTCCCAGATAGGCAAGTGTCATGGCGAGAAGAAAACCGGGTGCCCGGACAAGGTGGAGAAGTCCGGCGGTAAGGACCAGCGTAAGTATTGAAATCAGATAGGGTATAGTCCGTTCCTGACGAATCGGCACGTGCTGGTGGCTCAATTTCCCTTGATTTACCATCCGGTAGACAATCTGCATGGGAAGCAGAGCAGGTACAACGGTCAGAATAGCCCACCACAGGAACTTTTGCGGGCCGGGGCCGTGCAGGCTCAAAACAACAACTGTAGTTGCGGCTCCGTAAAATGCGGGCGGGATACAGATGTTGGAAATCCTTTGTGCCAGCAGCGCTGCTTTTTGATCCCCCTGTGGCTTTTGTTCCATCGGACTGTAAAACTCCTTTTCAGTTCGCACTGTCCAGAGCTTCTTCTATGTAGCGATCTTTTGAACAAGCCGCAAGCAATTTTTCGGTGTCATGGCGGCCTGTGAATTTTGGACAAGTTAAGGGATTCCGCAGGAAACCACATCCCCGTCCTTTTTGTGGATCTGGCGGCCTCTGCCAGGTTAGAAAGCAGACGCCGCACACTGACGCAACGATGCTCCGTCCTGAAAGTGCAATCTTCCCAACTTCCTTTCTCTCCGGTTCCAGATTGGGAACGATTTAATCCATCATCAGCGGGGGATGTTTTGTATGGAAGTCAGTAGCATCCTGATACGCTTTGGCCACAGCCAGAACATCGGACTCCTTATACAGCTTGCCGATGAACGTGATACTTACCGGCGTACCATCGTCACGGAAACCGCTGGGTACCACAACCGCAGGATGGCCGGTCAGATTGGTCAGCAGCAGGGTTCCGCCGCCGTAGGTGGGTGAAACCACCACATCCACATCTTCCATGGCTTTGGCCGTATTTTGCATCAAAAGGGTGCGGATACGGTTCGCCTGGATGTATTCCACCGCCGGAATGAAACGAGAATATCGAAAGATGTTGGGCCATGCATGGCGGTCCTGGCGCACCATGCTGTCGATCTGGCGATTGCGGGTGATTTCGTCGAAGGCGGCCGCCGCTTCGGCGTCCAGAATGACCAGCAGCGGCCGCAGCGGCAGATCCGGCCACTCCACCGGTTTCAGGTGAAATCCGAGTTTCCGCAGCACCTGGAGGACAGCGTTATCAAAGTTTTTGGTGGGATGGTCTTCTTCAAAGGCGCTTTGAACGTACCCAACTCGGATTTGCGAAAGATCCCGCTTTGCATCCCAGTAAAAGGGGTACGTTACGGCTGTTGGGTCCCTGCCATCAGCTCCATGAATGGCCTGAAAAACAAGGGCGCAATCTTCCACGGTGCGGCAGATGGGTCCAATTTTGTCCATGGTCCAGCTAAGGGCCATACACCCGTGACGGCTCACCCTGCCAAAGGTTGGGCGAAGCCCGGTGGTACCGCACCGGTTAGAGGGAGAAACAATGGATCCGTATGTTTCGGTTCCGATGGAGAAACCAACGAGACCTGCCGCAGTGGCGGCAGCAGGTCCGGCTGAAGATCCGCTGGAACCCTGTTCCGGATTCCATGGATTCCGGGTTTTTTCGCCAAACCACACATCACCCATC
>MTOL01000234.1 GCA_002011685.1 Deferribacteres bacterium JdFR-76 | reverse complement strand
AAAAACGCAAGCGCAGCCCGATTTGCCGCCGAACTGTGGAATCACCTCCCTGCTATGGAACAGCTTATGGTGGCACGCGCTGTGCCATGGCCTGAACTGAGCGGTCAGGATCTGCGCGATCTCCTCGCTTTTCTGCGCAGAGGTCTCCAGAAGGAAAAATAATCCTCCGCGCTGCGTAGCCGGACTTCTACGGGCGTCAAAAGACTCAAGAACAGCAAAGGTATACAACTTTTGCCCTTCCCATTTCCGGGAATGGGAACCCGGCGGAATTGAGAACAGCCGGCTCTGGTCATGTTGAATCCGGCAACATTCTCCCTTTTCTTTTTGCTGGAAAAAACATAAATTGAAACAGGATGTTACTGAAACCTCAAAATACACGCTGGCGCCTCCAGAATGGAGCCCGGATTGGAATCATCGGAGCAGGACCTGCCGGATGCTTTTTTGCCATGCACGCGCTAATGCTCGCGCGGCGGCACCGGATGACATTGGACATCACCTTGTTCGACGCCAAGAATTTCCTGCTCACCGGGCCTGCGGGCTGTAATCTGTGTGCCGGCGTCATTTCCGAAAACCTCTATCAGCTTCTTCAGGACCATGGTATTGAACTGAAATCGCCCAAAGTGCAGTGGCGCATAGAGGGATATTACCTGCAAACGCCACTTCTCGGCGTTCAGCTCCACCACCCGAACTGGCGCCAGAATATCTACTCCGTTTTTCGCGGCAACGGTCCGCGGTTCTCCTCCCCGGAACAAAATGTCAGTTTCGACGATCTCCTTCTGCAACACGTGATCCGGATGGGAGCCAAACACAAAGCCGAACTGGTGGTGGATGTTCATCTTCCCCGTGCCCCGGATGAGCCCGCCCTTATCGAAACACAGGATGCAGGCCGTAAGAAAGTCTATGAGGTGGATCTGATTGTTGGCGCCTTTGGACTGAACAGCCACCTGATCCAGCAGTTTGCCAGAAAGAGCCGCTATTCACCGCCCCGAATTGTCGCCACATTTCAGGCAGAATTTCCTTTGCCACAGGACTGGATAGAAAAACGGTTCCGTGGAAACATCGTCGTTTTTTCCTTCCCATCCCGCAGGACCCGGTATGTGGTGGTGGTTCCCAAACGGGGTTATCTGTCTATCAGCATAATCAACCGCAGAGATGCCGAAAAAGCAGACCTGGAGCGCTTTTTACGTTCACCGCTGTTCCGCGACTACCTGCCATCGTCCTACAACCCCCCTGAGGCGCACTTCTGCATCTGCAAACCGCGCATTGCCGTCTCCTGCTCCCGCCATCCCTATTCGCATCGGATGGTCATCATCGGCGATGCCGGGTATACGCGGATTTTTAAAAACGGAATCGAATCGGCATATTATTCCTCTCTGACCGCGGCCCGGGCAGCTATCGAACAGGGCGTTTCCAGCTTTCATTTCCGCCGGTACTACGCCCGACCAATGCGCCGCTGGTTCGTGAGGGATAACCGTTTTGGGCGGATCACGTTCTTCATTTATGATTTTATCGTCAAGCATACTTTTTTCTCGCGGGTTCTGCTCCAAGCTCTTGTCCATTCGCCGGCTTCCCGCTGGAACCGGTACTTGAAACAGATCATCTGGAACCTCTTTACAGGCCGGGAGCGCTACGAAAAAATCTTCTGGCAGTTTGTGAATCCGCTTTTTCAGCTTTTCATGCTCGTCCAAACCTGGTTGAGCATCTGGCACCGGTCTTCGCTGGCGCAGCCTGCAGGGCCCCAGCAGCGGATCTCTGTGGGCGAATACAGCCGCACAGGACCTTTGCAGGATGGCAGCACCGTGGCCATTGTGGGTGGTGGCCCGGGAGGCATCGCCTGTGCCCTCACTCTCCGGAGAATCGCCCGGAGCCGAAACCTGAATATCCACATTGTGCTCTACGAAGGAAAAACCTACACGGGCGTCCCCCACTACAACCAGTGCGTAGGTGTACTTTCTCCTCCCATCCGTGATCTGCTGGAAAGGGAACTGGGCATCGCATTTCCGGACCATCTGGTACAGCGGATTATTCGCGGATATTATCTCTTTGCCGAAAACGAGTCCATCACCCTGGACGAAAAGGATGAGATCTCTTATGCCGTCCGCCGTATCACTTTTGACGAATACCTGATGCAGAAGGCCAGAGAACGAGGCATTGAAATCCGCCACAGCCGCGTAACGGATGTGGAAATCCAGCGTGATCAGGTTATCCTGTATTCGGAGACCGATTCCCTGCGGGCGGATGTAATTGTGGGCGCGTTTGGCCTTGACGATGGTTCTATTCAGCTATTTGAGCGCGCTACCGAGTACCGCGCCCCCGACTTCTTGTACTCCATCGTCACCAAAATCCATCCCGGAATGGAATACATGCGCACCGTGGGCGAACGGATTTTCGNTTTCCTGCCTCCTATGTCCACCATCGAATTCGGCGCNGTAACCCCCAAATACAACCACATCACCATCAACATTGCCGGCAGAAACATTGACGCCAATGCCATGGACGAATTTCTGCGTTTCCCCCCGGTCCGGAGGATCCTGCCGCCCGGAACCTACAATCAGAAAACGCTCTATTATTTTAAAGGAAAGTTCCCGGTGTCGGTGGCGAGAAACTTCTACGGACACCGCTACGTGATGATTGGCGATGCGGCGGGTCTGGTTCGGCCATTCAAAGGAAAAGGGATTAATTCAGCGATTCTCACCGGCATCTGGGCCGCCCAGACCATGATGAATGAAGGGATCTCCAAAGCGGCATTCCGGGCCTATGAGGAATCCTGCGCTCAAATCCTGAACGATTTGCCCTACGGACATTTTATGCGCCGTGTGGCCATCTCCCTTTCCACTCATGGCCTCATGGATTTCTTTGTTCGGTTTGCCCGCCAGAACCGGGCGATGCAGCGCGCCCTCTTCGACAGCGTTTCCGCTCATCGCTACTACCGCAACATCCTCCTAGACACCCTCCGACCGGCGTTCTTCAGGGAGATCTTGCGCTTCGGTCTGGAGTATGTGCAGAACCGCCGTCATTCCTGAGCCCTACCCAAGCCCACCCGTCCGGGGCGGCAAGACCGCCAAACCCGCACTCTGGGTGTTTCAGGCGTCCGACTATTTCCCGAGGAAGAGATCCAGTGCCGCTGCGCTCATGGCTTTCACGCCGGTGCGGATGGTCAGCGGCGGATAGGGAGCAAATTGCGGCGAATGCAATCCGGGAAGTGGTGTTTCCTTTTTCTGGCTCTCCTCATACTTTTCAGGTTCTACCGCACCCAGCCAAAAGATGCAGATAGGAATTTTCGGCTCCACCCGGCCGTACTGGCTGAAATCCTCTCCCGCCATCATCGGCTTATGCTCCCACACATTCTCCTCGCCAATGATTCGGGCAATTGCCTTCATGACACGCCGGGTCAGGGCCGGATCGTTGTACGTTGCAGGCGTAAATTCATCTTGAACAATAACCTGGGGCATGCGGTCTTCCGGGACGCCATTTGCCATGGCAATGCCTCGCACAATCCGGCGGATGGCCTGAATCGTGTGATTTCGCACGTCATCTGTGTAAGAGCGCAGGGTTAGCTGGAGGCGGACCTCATCCGGGATGATGTTGTGTTTGGTTCCGCCGTGAATAGACCCCACGGTAACCACGGCCGGCTGAATTGGCTCAATTTCGCGGCTTACAATGGTTTGCAGCGCCATAATGGTTTCTGCCGCCATAACAATGGGATCTTTTGTGGTGTGGGGATAAGCTCCGTGGCCACCCACTCCGCGGATAATCACGTCCACAGCGTCCACATTGGCCAGCGCGTAGCCTTCGGTATAACCAACAGTCCCGGCCGGCATGGACGAATCATCGTGCAAAGCCAGGGCATAATCCGGCCTCGGGAACTTTTCAAACAGACCATCTTTCAGCATGGCCCGCGCCCCGGCACCGCGCTCTTCTGCGGGCTGGCCGACCATCAAAAGGGTGCCATGCCAGGAATCTTTCAGCGCTGTCAGTACCCTGGCAACGCCCAGAAAAACCGTCATGTGCAAATCATGCCCGCATGCGTGCATTACCGGGACCTCATTTCCGCGGTCGTCCAGCATCCTGACTTTGCTGGCATAGGGCAAGCCCGTTTTTTCCTCTACGGGAAGTGCGTCCATGTCCGCCCGAACCATCACCGTGGGCCCATCCCCGTTGCGGAGCACCCCCACCACACCGTATCCGCCAATGCCGGTGGTTACTTCAAACCCCAGCTTCCGGAGCTCCGTTGCAAGCCGGGCCGACGTGTTCTTTTCCTGAAAAGACAGTTCCGGGTGCTGATGAAAATGACGGTAGAGATCGAAAAGCTCGGGATAATATTTATCGGCCAGTACTTGAATGCGTGGAATCAGAGCCGAAAGTTCTGCCTTCTGGGCTGGAGCCAATCCAGCTGAGCCCATTAGAAGTAGCAAAGCAAGAACGCGAACGTACCGCAGGTTCATTTTCTTCCCTCCTGTTTTTACTGAATTTTCCTGGCCACTTCCAGTGCATCAAGCAAACGATTCCGGGCGTTTTTCAGGCAGGCAGCCAGTACTCCCGCCATTTTCTGAGCCTCTTTTGGACGGTTCCGTTCAACGGCCTCCCGAATGCCAGGCAATGTTTTTACTCCGTACCCGGTGTAATATCCCGGCGCGTAAATCTGATGGCGGAACCAGGGCCGGTTGGGAAGTCCCTCTTCGAAAAGAAACGCCTTTTCCACACCCATCAGCATCCGGTTCAGCCGGCGGAGATCCTTCCGATGGCGCACCCGAATCCGTTCCGGAAGCGAAAGGATGCGACCGATCTCGGCCTGAAGAAGTTCGGCGGCGCTGCAAAACAGCCGCAGCTCCTTTTTCACCTCCCCGAGATATAACCGGTCCCGTAGATCTCTCTTTTCNGCTTCTTTTTCCACCTGGCCGAGAAACCGGCCGATGGTCTCGCCGTAAGCGGCGTAATCAAAAGGGAGAATTTCCGCATTGGCCATTCGAAGGAGGAAGCGTGCCACAAACTCAGCAAGCTTTACGCCGTATTTGAACCCCGGATCGCCGAAAGTGGTGAAAAACCAGTGGCTGTCGTAACGCGAATGATAAATGCCATTGCCCGAAGAAAATCCTACATCCAGAGCAGGGACTCCCAGGTGATCCAGGAAGACGGTATAATCGCTTCCGGAGCCGAGGGCCCTTATGCGTACGTCCGTCCGCCCATTCCAGATCAGCCTCCGTGCGCTATCGGTCCGGCTCAGCCAGGCTTCAAAAAGGGTTGCACTGGTGTCGGGCATCTTCACGAAGCGGGCTACTTCGTTGACAAATGGCTGCAGTGAATGGACCCCTCCAGCGCCAAACCGTCCCGCAGTGTAACTTTCGCGATTGAGATAAACAACAACTTTTTCCTGTAGGTCCCTTGCCAGCTCCTCTCCAAATTCGGTGGAACCCAGCAGCCCGTATTCCTCCGCATCCCAGCTAACAATAACGATGGAACGGCGCGGTCTGTGGCCAGTTTTTGCAAGCTCGCCGAGCATCTTTGCGGAAGCCAGGAGGGAAACGGCCCCGCTAATGGGATCCCGCCCTCCAAAAGTCCACGCATCCCGGTGGCCACCCGC
>MTOL01000239.1 GCA_002011685.1 Deferribacteres bacterium JdFR-76 | reverse complement strand
TTCCCGCCGATAAACAAATGGGAAAGAAAATGGGAAGAGAGGGAGAGGAGGAAGTGGAGAAAATCGAAGAAACCGTATTGCATCTTGNTTCCAGCAACGATCTACTGGATCGGGATTGGAGTCGATTGGGCTTCGATACACACTACCCGCTCGTTAGCCGAAGTCCTCGCATGAAAGAGATCTTCACCCTGATCAAAAAGGTGGCCAAAAGTAATACTACAGTGCTCATTCAGGGTGAAACGGGAACGGGCAAGGAGCTCATTGCCAACCTGATTCAGTTTTTAAGTCCGCGGTCTTCCAAGCCCTATGTGAAGGTAAATTGCGCGGCGCTGCCGGAGACCCTGCTGGAGAGCGAGCTGTTTGGTCACGAACGTGGCGCCTTTACCGGAGCCTACCAGACCCGCAAAGGCAAATTTGAGCTGGCGGACGGGGGCACCATTTTTCTGGATGAGATAGGCGACATGCAGCCTTCCACCCAGGCCAAAATTTTGCGGGTCCTCCAGGATAAAGAATTTACCCGGGTAGGAGGCAATAAAACCATCCGTGTGGATGTGCGCATTATTGCCGCCACCAATCGGGATCTGGAAGAGGCCATAGAAGAGGGCACGTTCCGGGCCGATCTCTACTACCGCCTCAACGTAGTCAGTATTTACCTGCCGCCCTTGCGGGAACGGAAAGAAGATATCCCCATGATTGCCGAATTCTTCCGGCGGAAATTTTCCCGGGAACTTCGCAAACCGGTAGGTGGTTTCACAAAGGAAACAATGGAAATACTGGTGAATCACCGCTGGCCGGGAAACATCAGGGAACTGAGAAATTTGATTGAACGTGCTGTGCTGATTGCCGAACCGAATCAGGAGATTACACCGAGGGAACTGTCACTGCCGGGGCGGGACTACTTCGCAGCGGGAGGGAAGGACCGGCGCCGTTCGCGCGATTCTGGAGCGACGCTCCATACACTGAATTTGAGGGAGCTGGAAAAAAACGCCATTATTCGGGCCCTTGAAATATCCCACTATGTCCAGAAAGAGGCCGCCAAACTACTGGGCATTTCATCCCGCTCTCTAAACTACAAAATCGCTCAATACGGTATTACCCACCCGTCCTGGAGAAAGCATTCCGGATAACAGGAGGAGAGGGAGGTTTGTGGTGATGAGGAATCCTTTTTTGCTTTCCGTGGGTGTATTGTATGCCCTATTTGGGGGATGGTTTGCCCGCGCATATGCGCAGGAAAATACAGAATCCCTGTTTATTATGTGGGAGCCCAACCGGGAAGCCGACCTGGCAGGCTACCGGGTTTACTGGGGAACCTCGTCCAGAAGCTACCGGTGGGTGGTGGATGTGGGAAAGGCTACGGAGTACGAGGTAACCGGTCTGGAGGCGGGAACCCGCTATTATTTTGCCGTTACGGCTTACGACCTGGCCGGTAACGAAAGTGACTTTTCCGCCGAAGTTAGTGCCGTTCCGGGACAGCCCAACTCGGCCACGCCATCCGTCTTTGTGATTTTTCAGAATTATCCCAATCCCTTTAATCCCAGTACTGTGATCCCTTTTTACCTCCCGGAAAGGGGATTGGTGGAGCTGGTCGTGCTCAACAGCAGCGGTCAGCTTGTCCGCCGCCTGATAGCCGATGAACTCGGTCCGGGATATCACGAGGTAAGCTGGGATGGTCTGGATGATGCGGGACAGCCTGTGGCATCCGGGGTCTATTTTGTGCACGGCAAAACGGCTGGCTTCCGCCTCGCCCGTCCCGTTGTTCTCATGCGCTGACGGGAAAGCGTCTGCTGACCGGTTTCCGGGAAAAAGAGCCGGCCGGTTCGGGTCGGCTCTTTCCTGTTTCGCTGCCAGATGCGGCAGTTTTATTTTTTCAGGATCATTTTCCTGACTTCTGTCCATTCGCCGGCTTTCAGCCGGTAAAAATACACACCGGATGGCAGTCCCTGTGCATTAAAACGAAGCCGGTGAAGTCCCTTTCCCTGGAGCTGGTTTACGAGGACTTTTAGCTTTCGTCCGCGCAGGTCAAAGAGTTCCAGCACAACCTGTGCCGGTCTGGGGAGGTAATACGGTATTTCCGTTTCCGGGTTGAAGGGATTGGGAAAATTTTGCATCAGGGAGAATTGTTCCGGAAGCACAGGGGCATCGGTTGCAACACCAGTGGCAAGCCACCAGTGCAGAAGCGGGTGAACCAGATATTGGTCGCCATTGATGGTTTTCACGAAAACGCAGTAGCCGTATTGCTCGTTTGACGGTGTGGGATGGTCGAAAATCACGGTTCCATACCGGGAGCTGTTTTTAAAGAGCGTTCCCTCGGCTTTCCAGTTGTACAGTTCAATGGCATTGTTAAAGTGGCCTGCATAGGCGGAATCGGCAAACTGGGTTGACGCAATCCAGTATACAAGAACGTCCGCATACCGGTATGACAGATTCCCAACGTTGAGGGAACTGTTGTTGGTGAGCGCGCGGGTTTGTAAAAACTGGTTCCTATAATAAATCAGTTCCGTGTACCTCTGGTCATTGAAAGAAAACTGGACGTTCTCCGTTTGTGCTGCTCCCGTCACTTTTTCCACGACTTTTTTGTAGGTGTAATCCATATCCACATAGCTGCTATCCCGGCCGCTATGGGTGCAGTCCACCGTCCACCAGCTGTTCTGGAACAGGATGCCTCCTTTCAGCTGCCGGTTGAAATCAACGGCCCCGCTTTGAGGCGGCGAAGGAATGGATGTGCTATTTACCTGCAGATCTATACGGCCCGCGATTTTCAGGTGGAATTCCAGGCGGTGGGAGGCCGCCAGGTCTGACCAATCGCCCTGAAAATACCCATCGGCGCTGGTGAAGACAAATTCTTCGGTGGGGCCGCTGGCATATTTTATGATGAGCCTGTCTGAAGGAGTGGGCGAATAGGTCCATTTATCCGGATTGAAAGCATCCTGCTGGGCGGTGCCGGTTGTGGTTACCCTCCCGGTCAGCTGGGCGAGACCCCAGAGCACAAAAGCCGCTTCATCGATGGCGGCGTCTCCGAGATTCATAATGTCCTCCGAAGCCCGGAAAAGGGTGGCGCAGATCCAGCTTTCGCCCTGGGCCGGGAGGACCCGCGGAAAAAGAAGGGGGGCAAGAATGAGGCCCCACATTACGGAACGTCTCATGGCTGTTTCTCCGGTTTCTGCATCAGGTTTATATTCCCACGTAGCAGAACGGCGTTTGCTGCGGACGTTTCGGCCTGAAATGCCTGCTGCCGTTTTTGGCCGAAATTCCTTTTATTGTAACTGTCGCCATCCCATGGCTGCAGTTCCATGGCTGCGGCGGGAAGCAGGAAAACAGAGGAGCCTGAATGGCAGTTTCGCATGGCAGAACTGAAAACTGTTTTGCCGCTTTTTCTGTAGGTTTGCCGTGAAGTGAAATGGAACGGACAGGCCGGTCCATGGGAGATGGTGGGTGGTATTTGTTTTTGGAGAAGGGGGTCCGGGAGATGTTTAATGTTCGGGACAGGAAAAAACGGTCAGCGAAGGTTGGGAGAATTCAGGTCATAAAAAAAGAACAGGGAGAAGGGGGCTTCTCCCTGTTCCTTGCATGCGGAGGGCACGCATGGGAGTGTTACTCCTTAATGATAGCCAGGATGTCCGATCGCTGAACTACCAGCAGATCTTCCCCGTTAAGCTTAATTTCTTCTCCGCCATATTTGGCGAACAGGATTTTGTCATTTACTTTGATTTTTTCCTGCAGGTCTTCGTCTGTTCCCACAGCCAGGACCTGGCCAATACGGGGTTTTTCTTTGGCCACGTCCGGTATGATGATGTGCCCTGAACGCTGTTCTTCTTCCTCCAGCACCTTTACCAATACACGGTCATCCAGTGGTTGAATGGTCATCGGACCTTACCCTCCTCACTTTATTCCCAGCAACCGGTCAATTTTCGCCTTGTCAAATCCCACGATGGGGCGGTTGTCAATTAAAATCACGGGGACGCCCATCTGTCCGGTGCGCCGCATCATGTCCTGAGCTGCCCGCGGGTCTCTGGAAACGTCAATCTCTTTGAAGCGGATACGCTTTTCCCGGAAATACTGTTTTACAGCCCGGCACCAGCTGCAGGTGGGGGTTGTAAACACAATCACTTTTTTGGCTCTGTTCTGCTGCATTCCTCGTTCACCTCCGCGCTTTCCGTTTCACCCAATTTAGATGATCCATAGTCGGAAAGGTGACATCCTCTGGCCGCGTCCCGCCGGGCCATGGACGCCGGGGGCGGTCCTGGATCAGGGGCTGCCGCAGCGCTGGCTCCCGGGGAGTTCATCAACGCTGCTTAAGCCCTTGCATCTGGCGGGTGACTGTCATATTATTTCGCCAATGGAAGACAGGGAGGGCGGATCATGGAAAGCTTCTGGTTCACGTGGGTCATTCTGCCGGTGCTCATTTTTCTGGCCCGAGTGTGTGATGTGACCATTGGGACCATGCGGATTGTGTTTGTGGCGCGCGGAAATCGGGTGCTGGCGCCGGTTCTGGGCTTTTTTGAAATTCTCATCTGGCTGCTCGCCATCGGTCAAATTTTCCGGAATTTGAACAATGTTTTTTGTTATCTGGCCTACGCCGGCGGGTTTGCCACAGGCAATTACGTGGGCATGGTACTGGAAGAAAAACTCGCCATGGGCTTTCAGGTGGTGCGCATTATCACCCGGAAAGATGCCAGCCAGCTCATCGAGTTCCTTAAAAACGCGGGATTTGGCGTGACCACCATCGATGGGCAGGGCGCGACAGGGCCGGTGAAAATCGTATTCTCCATCATCCGGCGCAAAGATCAGCCGAAGGTGCTCAGGGCGATCCAGGAGAAAAATCCCAANGCCTTTTTTTCGGTAGAGAATATTCAGAGTGCCAGCGCCGGAATCTTTCCTCCCGGTTCCAGATCGACGGTGAAATCCCTGTGGGAGGCGATGCGCTTTTGGAAGAAAGGGAAGTAGTTCACCGGCCGCGCGGCTTTTGGGGCAGGGCAAAGGAACCGGTTCCGAATGTGCGGAACAGGGCCGATCCCGCAGCTCTGGAGAAATGCGGCGCCGCACCGGTTTGATCAGAAAAGAGCTTGCCGCCTTTTTATCGCATTGCCAGCTGGTCGGGGTGGGAAGCGCCAGCGGGCGGAAAAGTTTGAATTTCCGTCGAATCCATCGTATCATATACGACGATTTCAAAACGAGGGATTGGGATAGGAGTCAGGCTGACAGGTGTTGGGGTTAACGGCACGACGAGCGGATATTCACGCACAGAAGGCAGCATCTTACCAGCTTTTTGACCGCATTTCCCACCGTTATGATATATTGAACCATCTGCTTTCGGCTGGCCAAGATATCCTCTGGCGGAAAAAGGCTGTTCGGCTGCTCAATCCGGAAACCGATCACCTCATTCTGGATCTGGCAACCGGTACCGGGGATCTGCTGAAAGCAGCATTTGGCCCGGAACCGGATGGCCGGATAGGAGTCGGGGTCGATCTTTCCGAAAAGATGCTCCGTCTGGGGCAACGGAAACTGGCCAGCCGCGGCAAGCCGGTCTACTGGGTACGGGCTACGGGCGATCAGCTTCCTTTTTCCAGCGGCCGCTTTGATGCG
>MTOL01000237.1 GCA_002011685.1 Deferribacteres bacterium JdFR-76 | reverse complement strand
CCAGGTTCAGGAAAAAAAGGTGGCGATTGAATATCCATCGGATTTTCCCACCGTGGTTTGCGACCGGGACCGCATTTTGCAGGTGTTTTCCAACCTGCTCAGTAATGCCATCAAGTACATGGGAGACAATCCCAAGCCGAAGGTGGAGATTGGCTACCGGGACGAAGGCGACGAATATGTTTTTTTTGTGAAAGACAACGGAATTGGTATCGATCCCAAGTACCACAAAAAGATTTTTGATCTGTTCCAGTCCCTGAAGGAAGTGAAGAATGTGGAAGGCACAGGGGTGGGATTGACCATTGTCAAGCGGATCATCGAAAATCACCGCGGGCGTGTTTGGGTTGAATCGGAAAAAGGCAAGGGGGCTACTTTTTATTTTACCATTCCCAAAAATCTGAAAAGTCCCGTGTAGGCCGGAAGAACAGGAATGGAGTGGACCGGATGAAAGTGTTTCAAATACTGATTGTGGAGGATAATCCAGATCAGCGTGAGCTGCTGAATGTGGCGTTCCGGCGCTACCGGAAAGCAAAATTTGAACCGGATTTTGCAGGGTCCGGTGCAGAGTGTTTGAAAAAATGCGAACAGCGAGAGTACGATGCCATCATTCTGGATTACAAACTGCCGGACCGGTCGGGGCTGGAAGTGATGGCACAGCTCAAAGACCGTGGCGTGGATGCGCCAGTGCTGATTGTAACCGGACAGGGTGACGAGAAAGTGGCCGTGGAGGCTATGAAAAACGGCGCGGCCGATTACGTGGTAAAAGAACATAACTACTTGCGTTCGTTTCCGCAGGTTGTGGAATCCATTATTGAGCGGCACCGATTGCATCAGCGGCTGCGCGAACAGGAAGAATTCATTCAGAACATTGTGGAGAAAGCCAACGATTTCATTTTTTCCCTGGATGCGGAGCTGCGTTTCCAATTTGTGAACCCGCAAGTGCGGCGGCTGGGCTTTTCGCCGGAGGAAATTCAGGGGCTTCCACTGCAGGAACTGCTGGCCAGCAGCATTTCTGAGGAAGATTTGCGGGCCCTTACAGAAGATCCCGATGGCCGGAACTTTGTATTTGATTTCCGCAGCAAAGACGGCCAGGTTCACAACATGATCGTTTCCTTCCGGCGAATCTCCGAAAAAGGAAACCAGCCACATGCCATCCTGGGAATTGCCAAAGATGTAACCGAAATTCTCAAACTGCACCGCCTCATTCAGGAAAGCAAAAAGAAGCTGCAAACGGTATTTGACAGCATCACCGATTACATAATGGTACTGGACCGGGACAAGACCATTCAAATGGCCAACCGCAAGGTCGCTACTCTCATGAACACCACACCGGACCGGGTTATTGGCCGTAAATGCTACGAGGCGTATATGGCCGGCCGCGTCTGCGAGAACTGTGCCGCCGAACGCACCTGGCAGACCAAGCGACAGGAACTGGTGGAAATTTCTCACGGAGGCCGCGTCTACCAGATCCGTACATTTCCCATGTTCAACTTGGAAGGGGAAATGGAGTTTGTGATTGAGTATGCGCGGGATGTGACGGAGCAGAAAAACATCGAACGCAAGTTGATTCAATCGGAAAAACTGGCAACAATCGGCTTGCTGGCATCGGGGGTGGCGCACGAACTGCGGAATCCGCTAAACATCATCGAGACAGCCCGGTATTACATCGAAGATCTGCTGCGCGGTAAAGATGAAGACATTCAGGCCAAGCTGAATATCATCAAGCGAAATGTGCAGCGCGCATCCAACATCATCAACAACCTGCTGGAGTTCTCCCGGCACTCTACCAAGGACCGCGAGAAAATTGATGTAAACGTAATTATTGACAAAACCCTTTCGCTGATTGAGAAAGACTTGCAATCCCAGAACATCCAGGTAGAAAAACACTATTCGGACATCCCGCCGGTGTATCTGGGGCTGGATTCGCTCAAACAGGTGTTTTTGAACATCATCATCAACGCTGTGCAGGCGATGCCGGAAGGGGGAACCCTATCCATCCGCACGGGAGTGAAGGGGGACGAATGGATTGAAGTAAAGTTTACCGATACGGGACACGGCATTCCCAGAGAACATTTGAAAGATATTTTCACACCGTTTTTTACTACTAAAGAACTGGGGAAAGGGACCGGACTGGGAATGTACGTATCCCATTCGATCATTCGACGGGAAGGTGGAGAGATACTGGTGGAGAGTGAGGTGGGAAAGGGAACGACGTTCACTGTATTATTGCCGAGGGATGGTGAGCATGGAAACTGAGAGCGAGACGAAAAACTCTCCGCAGGCTCCTACCGCCAGCATTCTGATTGTGGACGATGAGACCGACATCCTGAACCTTTTCCGCGAGCTTCTGAGCCGCCAGGGTTATTCCGTGTTTACCGCGGAATCGGGAGAAGAGGCGTTGGAAATCCTCAACCGCCATTCGGTTGATTTACTTCTGGCCGATCTGAAGATGCCCGGGCTAAACGGCTTCCGTCTGATTCAGCAGGTGCGCAGGAATTTTCCTTCGGTACAGGTGGTGGTGATGACGGGATTTGGCCAGCAGGTACTGCCGCTGGTCCAGGAGCTGGGCGTGGAGCATTTTCTGGTCAAACCGGTCGAATTCAGCGCGCTGCTGAACATGATCCGCCAGCTTGTNAGGCGGTAAGCGTCTTGGCCGATGGAANCCGGGGGGACCGTCAGGTCAGCGAGGGCAGTGCGGTTTTGCCGGCAGATTGTGGGGGCTTGGCCGCAAAGGAAAANACGGTAAAAAGCCCTGCTCAGGTCACAGGGGGCTGCGGTAGGAGCGGGGTAGGGTTCTGTCCAGACTGGCATGTGCTCTTTTTTGCCGTATCGGTGTTTTTCCTGTGCCGTCTCAGGGGGGCAGGGGCCTGCAATTGTAGAGAGAATCCAGATACCTGTGAAACAAATAAACAGCAGAACAGCGGCCCGGTTTGCCTTCCTTTGGGGGGATGTGCGGATCTTCATTTGCAGGGACTTTTTATTTGACTCAAAATAATTTTATCATTACATTTTGTGCGATTTTTGGCCAAAAATAGGGTGGGGACGTGGAACTGAATGAGATATTGTTACCGGTTCGAGAGGATTTAGAGGAATTTGAAAAGCGGTTTGTGAACGCCCTGGATAGCCGGGTCGAGCTGCTGAATGTGGTGATCCGGTATGTGGCTCAGCACCGGGGGAAACGCTTGCGGCCGGCCCTCGTGTTTCTGATCAGCCGAATGATGGGCCATACCGATGCCCGGGCCATGGAAGCCGCCCAGATTATTGAACTAATCCACACGGCCACGCTGATTCACGATGATGTGGTGGATCAATCCGATATGCGCCGGGGGGCGGCTAGTGTAAACGCCATCTGGGACAACAAGATCTCCATTCTAGTGGGGGATTTTCTTTTTGCCCAGGCCCTGAACCTGATGATGCACCTGAATTCTCCGCAGATCAACCGTATTCTTTCCCGGGTAACCCGCCGGATGAGCGAAGGAGAACTTTTACAGATCCAGCAGAGCCAGAACCTGCAGTTGGATGAAGAAAGCTATTTCCAGATGATTTCCGACAAGACCGCTTCCCTGATTGCGGCGGCCTGCCAGATTGGGGCCATTATCGGGTCTCGTGGCAATGGGATTGATACTGAACTTTTCTGGCGGTTCGGTACCTACATGGGGTGCGCGTTTCAGATTCAGGACGACCTGCTGGATTACATTGGTGATGAAGAAGTGACGGGAAAACCAGCAGGGAATGATATAAAGGAAAACAAAATTACCCTTCCGCTCATTTACGCCTTTCACCGGAACGGGAAGCTTCCAGAGGAGCAGCTGCGTGAGTTTATCCGCAAGGAGAAAACAGATGCGTACATTGCGGAAATCCGGCAGATGGTGATTGATCTGGGTGGGGTGGATTACGCCCGGAAACGCGCGGAAGAATTTGTGGAAAAAGCCCTGACCATTCTTGAGCCGTTTGAGGACAATGTGTACAAGCGCTCCCTGGAAGAGCTGGTCCAGTTTTCTGCGGTGCGGCAGAACTGATCTGCTTGCCTTTCTGCCTCTTTTACTGGTTCTTTTCTCCTGCCAGCGTTCACCGTTACCTGTACCGGTACGGGAAACCCGCTTGCTAATGGGTACCGTGGTTCAGATTTCCCTCTACGATCCGGGCCGTTCCAGGGCCGACAAAAAGGAGGCGATTCGGCGGGCATTTCGGGCGATTGAGGGGATGGAGCGGGTGGCATCGCGCCAGAAAGCCACCAGTGAGCTGAGCCGCCTGAACCGGAAATCTGGCGGGGCTGCCGTACCGGTTTCGCCCACGCTTTTTCACATATTGCGCCAGAGCCTGCGCGTGGCCCGGGAATCCGGCGGAGCATTCGATCCCACCGTGGGGCCTTTACTGGAACTGTGGGGCTTCGGTGGGGATTCGCTGAGGCTGCCGTCCGCAAAGGCCATCCGGTCGGTGCTGCCACTGGTGGATTTCCACAAAGTTTTGCTGGATTCGCCGACGGTCCGGCTTGCCATTCCGGGGATGCGGCTGGATCTCGGGGGCATTGCCAAAGGCACAGCCATCGACCGTGCCATGGACACGCTTCTGAGCCTGGGATTCCGGGACGTTATGATTGATGCGGGCGGCGATCTGGGCATTCATTCCTCCGGAGCTACCCGGGGAAGAATCCGTGTGTGGATCCGCCACCCGCGCAAATCTGGCGCCTTTTTTGCCTATTTTTACCAGGATTCCGGTGCTGTGGCCACCTCGGGCGATTATGAGCAGTTTTTTGTGCAGGAAGGCAAGCGCTATCATCACCTGCTGAATCCCGTTACCGGCTACCCGGACAGCGATCTCATTAGCGTTACGGTGGTAGCTCCCCGGGCGGAACTTGCAGATGCCATGGCGACGGCGGCGTTCGTAATGGGGTGGAACCGCGCCCGCAAATTTGCCGCCCAGCAGCCGAATTTTCAATTCCTGCTGGTCCGCCAGGAAGGGGATTCGCTGATCTACTGGGCTACCACCAAACTGGCGGAAAAGCTTCACATTGTGGACCGAACCGTTCCGCCCTCCAGGTAACCACCATGAATCGGTCTGTTTCCGGCGGCAAAAACCGGCCGGATTTCAAAAGCGCCCCCACAGAGCATTTTGCCCGGTCCTGCCAGAGAAGCAACTGCGGACTTCCATTGCTGTTCTGCAGAGTTTTCGGGGAAAGGGTGGATTTTGATGAAAGACTGAGGAGACCGGCGGGTCTGCAGTGGCGGTGTTAATGCGTCTCCTTTTGCGGGGATTCTGTTACAAAAATGTTGCTTGCAAATTGTGCGAAAAATGTTTTCATATTAAGATGAACCGGACCGGCACAGGAAAATGAGTAGGCCTGGACAACCCCAATAAGAGGAAACGGGTTTCCAAAATACATTTTCTGGCCGATGAAAAAGGTAAAAGGCTGGTGGAAAATCAGGGAGTATTGAATTGAGGAGATAAACGATGCCGCGGACGCTTGTTACGGGAGGAGCCGGATTTCTGGGATCTCATCTCTGTGAATACCTGCTCAAAAAAGGGCATGAAGTGATCTGCATGGACAACCTGCTTACCGGGGATATCCGCAACATTGAACACCTGCA
>MTOL01000097.1 GCA_002011685.1 Deferribacteres bacterium JdFR-76 | reverse complement strand
AGATTCGTCATCAGATCGAGACCACCACGTCCGATTACGACCGCGAAAAGCTGCAGGAGCGTCTGGCCAAGCTGGCAGGTGGTGTAGCTGTGATCCGGATTGGTGCTGCTACGGAAGTGGAGATGAAGGAGAAGAAGGCCCGCGTTGAGGACGCCCTGCATGCAACCCGTGCTGCGGTTGAGGAAGGGATCATTCCTGGCGGCGGTGTGGCCCTGCTGCGGGCTGCGGATGCTCTGAAAGATCTCAAAGGTGATACGCCGGATGAGGATGTGGGGATCCAGATTGTGCGCCGCGCTCTGGAAGAGCCGATCCGTCTGATTGCCGAAAACGCCGGCTGGGAAGGCTCTATTGTGGTCCAGAAGGTGCGCGAAGGCAATGGCAATTACGGCTTCAATGCGGAGACGGAGAAATTCGAAGATCTGATGAAAGCCGGCGTGATCGATCCCACCAAAGTAACCCGGACGGCTCTGGAAAACGCGGCCAGTGTAGCTGGGCTGCTGATCATGACCGAGGCTACGGTGGTGGAGAAACCCGAAGAGAAAAAAGAGCAGCCGCAGATGCCGCCGGGTGGCATGTACTGATCCGTCGAGCGGCAGAAGTTTCCCAAGCCCGGGCCAGAAAGGGTCCGGGCTTTTCTGTTTTTGGCCAGTCCACAGTGTCCGATAGAAGGGCCGTCCGGGAAAAGAACGGAGCGTTTGCGTTCTGCCGAAGGTTTTTGATAGAAGGCACAGGGCCTTTCCCAACCGTATTCGGGTTTCCAGATGAGAATGCAGCGGACGAAAAAGTTAGGTCAGTGAAAAATAAGTTTTGCCAACCTCAAATTCTTGACTTTTCCGTCTCAAATCCTTATCTTGTGGGCAAAGTTAACCATCCTTTTGTAATGAACCAAAAACCGGAATTTTACATCCCACTGGAGGTACGGTCTATGGCGAAGCAAAAAATCTCCCGCCGCCGTTTTATTCAGGGTGTGGGAACCGGAATTCTCGGCAGCACTGTTGCAGTTCACACGCTTAAAGCCCTTCCTCCGGAAAATCCACCCGATGAGAGAACCGGTGCAAAGGAGCGCATTTCTCTGAAAGTAAACGGCAAACCGGTAGAGGCCTGGGTGGAACCGCGCACCACATTGGCCGAATTCCTCCGCAACGAGCTGCAGCTTACGGGGACCAAAGTGATGTGCAACCGGGGGGAATGCGGTGGCTGCACGGTTTTGCTGGATGGTCGAGCCATCTATTCCTGCCACTTTCTGGCGGTGGATGCGGATGGTCACGAAGTGACCACCATTGAAGGACTGATGGACGGCGAGAAACTGCATCCCATTCAGGAGGCGTTCATTGAACACGATGGGTTTCAGTGTGGGTTCTGTACCCCTGGACAGATCATGGCCGCACAGGCCCTTTTGCTGAAACATCCAAACCCGACGCGCGAACAAGTTGTGAAGGGGATGTCGGGGAATCTGTGCCGCTGCGCTTCATATCCAAACATCATACGGTCCGTGCTCGGTGCAGCGGAAAAAGTGAAAAACAGCGGTTCGTGAACCCGGTAGACATTGATCAATTCTGGAGGCCTCATGTCCCGGAAAATCGTCAAATCGCGCATCTTTTTTGAGGAAGATTTCGAAGAATCTCTGGCCGAAGTACCGGCTCAGCCGGTAAAAGCCTGGGGGCCGGATGCGGATCTTTCTGTGGTGGGGAAACCGCACAGTCGCATTGACGGTTACGACAAGGTGAGCGGTTCGGCTACTTACACGTTTGACAAAATCTTACCCAACATGGCCTATGCCCGGACACTCCGCTGTCCGCATCCGCATGCAAGGATTAAACGGATTGACACCTCGCGGGCAGAACAGCTACCTGGGGTGCTGGCGGTCATTGCCCATCACAACGTCCCGCGCATTCCGTGGTACGGCAGGACCAGTTACCTTTTCGATCCACATCTTCGTTACGAAGGGGATGAAGTAGCCTGTGTGGCAGCGGAGTCTGAAGCAATTGCCGAGGAAGCGCTGAAACGGATTGACGTGGAATATGAAATTTTGCCTTTTGTTGTGGAAGCCGGCGAAGCCATGAAGGAGGATGCTCCGAAGGTTCATGACACGGGCAACATTATGGGAGGTCGGCCTTCGACTTACCAGCGCGGGGATGTGGATAAAGGCTTTTCCGAAGCCGATGTGGTGGTGGAGGATACGTATACCACCCAGATTGTGGTGCATAACCCGGCCGAACCGCACTGCAGCGTGGTCAACTGGGACGGAGACCGGCTGACTGTGTGGGATTCTACCCAGGGGGTGTTTACTGTGCGGGATACGGTGGCCTCCGCCCTGGGGATCCCGGCCAGTCATGTGCGGGTCATCAAAAAATATATGGGTGGGGGGTTTGGCAGCAAACTGGCAGCGGGCAAATATACGGTCATGGCCGCTCTACTGGCAAAAAGAATCGGTCGGCCGGTAAAAATTGTGCTGGACCGCAGGGAGTTAAATCTGGCTGTAGGCAACCGGCCCGATTCTGTACAGACTCTGAAGCTTGGAGCCAAAAAAGACGGAACCCTGACCGCCATGCAGCTGCGGTCTTATGGTGCAAGTGGTGCCTATCCCAGCAGTGCGCGGCTCAGCTGGCCATTCCGTCAGATCTATAAATGCCCCAATTCGAAGGTCGAGGAATATACCGTTTTTATCAATGCGGGGCCAGGCCGTCCGCACCGGGCCCCGGGACACGTGCAGGGGACCTTTGCGCTGGAAGCGATGATGGATACCCTGGCGGAAAAATTGGGAATGGACCCGCTTGAATTCCGCATGAAAAACTATGCGGAGGTGGATCCGGTTTCCGGGAATCCCTACACAACGAAACGCCTTCGGGAATGCTACGAGAAGGGAGCGGAGGCCATCGGCTGGCACCGGCGCCGGAAAGTGCCGGGTTCCGATCCGGGGCCGGTAAAACGGGGCATCGGAATGGCAACCCAGATCTGGTGGGGATCTGGCGGCCCGCCCTGTTACGCGGTACTCAAGCTGAACCGCGATGGCAGCGCCCGGGTGATCTGCGGAAGCCAGGATATCGGTACCGGTACGTATACCGTGGTTGCCATGATTGCCGCTGAAGTGCTGGAAATCCCGGTTGAAAAAGTGACGGTGGTTCTNGGCGATACGGCCGTCGGACCTTATGCTGGGAGCAGTGGCGGCAGCAATACGGTGGCATCGGTGGGACCGGCTGTCCGGGATGCGGCAGAACAGATGAAGGCCAAGCTGATTTCGGGGGCTGCTGCCATTCTCGGTGTACCGGAAAACGAGCTGGAATACCGAAAAGGAGTGATCCGCCATCTTGCCAGCGACGGGAAGGAGCTGACCATCGGGCAGGTGGTACGCCGGATGCGTGAAAGAGTTCTGATCACCACAGGAGCCAGGGAAGCCAACCCGCAGGGATATGCCATCAATACGTTTGGGGCTCAGTTTGCCGAAGTTGAAGTTGATACCCTTACCGGGGAAATCCGGGTCCTGAAGGTGGTGGCAGCCCATGATGTGGGGCGGATCATCAATCCCAAAACGGCCAGAAATCAGTTTTACGGCGGGATCATCCAGGGGCTCGGTATCGCATTGATGGAAGAACGGGTGATTGACCGCAACACAGGAAAAGTGCTCTCAACCAATCTGCACGATTATAAAATTCCCACGGTGTCTGACGCGCCTGAGATTGAGGTACTTATTGTCAGTGATAGCGATCCGCTGATCAACAATATTGGTGTAAAAGGGATTGGAGAGCCGGCAATCATTCCCACGCCGGCGGCGATTGCCAACGCGGTGTACAACGCCATTGGGGTGCGGATCAAAAGCCTGCCCATCACGCCGGACAAAGTGCTGGCGGCCCTTTCGGGCTGATATTGGCGAACCGGGCAGGTTCCGAAATTCGACCTGGCATGAAAACGGAAAATGAACAACGATAAATCTGCGAGGGTGAGATGAAGAATTTCTCATATTTCCGTCCCAAAAGCCTAAAAGAGGCAAGCGGATTTGTGAAGAAAAATCCGGGAGCACTGCTTTTCGCCGGCGGAACGGATGTTCTGGGTTTGCTGAAGGATGAGGTGGTGGATGCGCCCGCCGTGGTAAATCTAAAATCGGTGACGGGACTCGAGGGGATTCGTTATGAAGCGGGCAAAGGGCTCCGGATAGGGGCTCTCACCCGGGTAGCGGACATCGCCGAACACGGCGACATCCGCCGGCATTATCCGGTTCTTGCTGAAGCAGCGGAAGAAGTTGCGTCGCCGCAGCTGCGTAATGTGGGTACTCTGGGGGGCAACCTTTGCCAGCGTCCGCGGTGCTGGTATTTCCGCGGCGATTTTCACTGCCTCCGCAAAGGCGGCGATACCTGTTTCGCGGTGAACGGCGAGAATAAATATCACTGCGTCATCGGAGGGGACCCGTGTTTTATTGTTCACCCTTCAGATCTGGCTGTGGCCCTTCTGGCACTGGATGCCCGGGTTCGCATCTTTGACGGCAAACGCACAAAAGAGATCTCCCTATCGCAGTTTTATGTACGCCCGGCCGAAGATGTCCGCCGGGAAACGGCTCTGAAACCCGGAGAAATTGTAACGGAGGTGTGGGTTCCCGGTGGGGCTGACGGTGCTAGGAGTGGTTACTTGAAGGTGAAGCAGCGCGGTTCCTGGGATTTTGCTATCGTTTCGGTAGCCGCGGTCCTCCATACCGAAAACGGACGGGTGAAAAGTGGAAAAGTAGCGTTTGGTGGAGTTGCGCCGGTACCGTGGGAAGAGACTCCCGTAAACCGGGCGTTGGAGGGGGCTGACGGTACAGAGCAGGCCCTGCAGAAAATTGCTGCACAGGCCCTGAAAGAGGCCACTCCACTGGAACAGAATGCCTACAAAGTACCGATGGCCCGCAATGCACTGATCAAACTCTTACAACGGTTGCTGCAGGGGTAAGGTGTCTGGAAAATGAGAATAGGTGCTGGCCGCTTTTTGGGGCGGCCATTTTTTTGCGAAAAGAGCGGCGAAGAATGCCGGCACATTCGAGAAGAAAATAAACAGAAAAAACCCGCACGAATACCCTCAGGAGTTTGCAGATGAAAGAGATTTACCGCGCGCTACTGGAGGAGCTGGATAGAGGGCATCCCGCCGTACTGGTAACCGTAATTGGCGTAAAAGGATCGGTGCCGCGGCACTCCGGAAGCAAAATGCTGGTTCGTGCCGATGGGAGCATTGCGGGAAGCATTGGGGGCGGCAAACTGGAAGCAGATGCCATCGACAATGCGATGGAATTAATGGGTGCGGAGTCGCCGGTAAGGAAGACATTTACGCTGACCGAAGATTACGGGGCACTTTGCGGTGGGCAGGTAGAGCTGCTTTTTGAACCGCTGGGCAAGGCGGACCGGCTGTTGATCTTTGGAGCGGGGCACATCGGGCAGGCTCTGGCTCCGCTGGCGGCCCGCGCAGGATTTCAGGTAACGGTTCTGGACGACCGGCCGGAATATGCACGCGAAGAACGGTTTCCTGATGCCCAGGCTGTGCTGAGTGGCGAATACGGCGATCTCCTATCTCAGATCCATTTTGATGAGCGGACATATGTCGTTATTGTAACCCATGCCCACCT
>MTOL01000095.1 GCA_002011685.1 Deferribacteres bacterium JdFR-76 | reverse complement strand
TGCCACCATAAGCTGTTCCATAGCAGGGAGGTGATTCCACAGTTCGGCGGCAAATCGGGCTGCGCTTGCGTTTTTCAGCCGCTGGAGCAGCCGTTGTCGGTGAGCCGGAGATTGAAAGTGGCAGGTTGAACACTGTTTTTCGCCGAAAATCTTCTCTCCGCGTTTTGGATTTCCACTGTTGTCGCGGTACTCCAGCGAGTAGAGAAAAACGACCAGATCCGCCATTTCCGCTTCGGTGAAATAAGGCCAGTGGAGGTTCATTTTTCGGAACTGCTTTTGCATGGAGGGAACGTGATTCCAGATCCGTGAAAGCAGCTCGGGCAGAGGCACCTGCAGGTTGGCTTCTTTCAGATTGGGTCCTGTGGTCCCTCCGTCTCCATCCGTGCGGTGGCAGCGGATGCAGCCTTTTTTCTGGAAAACCGCTTTCCCGCTGGTTACGTCTCCAATGCCAATCGCCACCTGGCGGGCCTCCTTTCCTTTTTGCGATATGGCCGCGAAGAGGTCAGCGAAATCTTCCCCTGTCAGCCGGGGGATGGGCACTCCAGACGCAATCATCTCTCCAAGCATAAGCGGGCCGTGGTTCCACATTTGTTGAAAGAGAACCGTAAGTGTCCGGTAGTAAGAAAGCGAGTCCAGAGAAATCCCTTGCTCCTGTCCGAGACGGCCTATCCGATGGCAGCGCAGACAGCCTTTATCGCGCAAAACGGTTACGCCTTTGGATGGATCCCCTGGGGCGGAAATGAAGGGCAGCAGGTAGAGAAACGAAATCAGCTGGTTGAGTTCTTGTGGAGAAAAATTGGGTCTCGGAAGCCCTTCGCGTTTCATGTGCAAGGACATGGCCGGCGCATGGTTCCAGAGGATGGAGAAAATGTCCAGAAAACTTCCGAAAAAGACGTCTGCCTGGAGCTGGGGGCCTATTTTTCGGGAATCTTTTTCGAAAACGGAATGGCAGCGGCTACAGTTTTGCTGTTCGAAGATTTTGCGGCCTGCGAGAATGTTGCTGCTGAGCTGAATTTCCTGGCCCTCTGCGGGGTGAATCGCCCACAGCCCGGCCAGAAAGAGAATTGCCACAATCCGTTTCATGAGCGGCCTCCTGTTCGCGTTGCTTTTTCCCTCCCTTGCCGCAGACCAAAAAATACGTAGGTCAGTACTGCAGCCAGAAACCAGAACAGCGGGATCGCTACAATGCTGATGCCCACAGAGGCGTTTAGGGCGTCCTGCAACTCGTGGGCGACACGGATAAGATTTGTAATCCAGACCGTAATCGTTACCACAAAGACCCACATGAAAGAGATGGACGCCCACTGCAATACCTGAATCCACTTTTGGTTCATGACGGTCCTCCCTCGGGACGGTTAGAGGATGGGGACCTTTCCGGCTCCTCCGGAAGGTGGGGCATGTACGAAGCTACGCGCTTTGCCACTATCTGGGCGCTTTCCTTGCGGCCTTCTTCGATTTCCCAGATGGATACAATGGGAAAAAACCGGGCGAAGACGGCAAAACCTAGAATAAACACGCAAACGGCACCGAGGAAAAGCATCCACTCTGTGAATGTGGGAATGTAGATGCCGGTTGGATACGGCAGCCGAGGATTGGCCAGAGACGGGACAATGATAATGAGCCGTTCCAACCACATCCCGATGATTACGGCAACGGAGGCGACGAGAACCCCCGGAATTGTGCGCGTCTTGCGGTTGCTCAGAAGAGCGACGGGAATGACGAAGTTGAAAAGGATCATCGCCCAGAAATAGGGGGCAAAATCACCGGAAAATTTGTAAAAGAAAACGCGCATCTCGTTGGGTTCGTGCCCGTAGTATCCTGTGAGATATTCGGAGAAAGTAAAATAGAACCAGATCAGAGACATGACCAGAAGCAGGCTGCCCAGATAGCTGAAATGCACCGGTTTCAGATAGGCTTCCAGGTGAAAAAGTTTCCGGAATGCAATCATCACAATGAGGAGAGCAGCAATGCCAGAAAAGATGGCACCGGCCACAAAATATGGACCGAAAATGGTGCTGTGCCAGCCCGGCTGGAGGGTCATGGCAAAGATGTAGGAGATGACGGTATGTACGGAAACAGCGATGGGGATCACCAGCACCATAAGAATGTTTATGGCCCGTTCCAGGATTTTTTTCTGTTTTTCTGTGCCCTGCCAGCCCCATGAAAGAAACTCGTAAAGCCAGCGTGGCCGGACTCCCCGGTCGCGCAGGATGGCTATGTCTGGAATCAACGGCAGATAAAGGTAAACGGTGCTGGCGGTGAAATAGGCGGTGATGCTGGCGACGTCCCAGAGAAGAGGAGATTGCAACCTTCCGCTGGTGAAGATGTGGAGCACCCGGTCAGGACGGCCCAGGTCTATGATGGGGTGGAGGCCGCCAATGGCCAGAACGATGGCCGTAATANCCTCCGCCATCCGGGTAATGGGCCGCCGCCATTCCGCTTTGGAGAGCCGAAGAATGGCGGAAATCAGTGTACCTGCGTGGCTAATGCCGATGAAAAAGACGAAGTTGATAATATAAAATCCCCATGACACCGGCTGATTCAGCCCGGTTACCCCCAGGCCCTGAACAATTTGCCGGAAGTAAATGACTCCCACGAAAATGAGAATGACCGAAAGGATGCTAAGAAGGATGTAAAACCCTTTTCCGGGATGTTCAATGGGGCGGAGAAGGGCCTCGTCTGGATGGGGAGCGGTTGCAGATTGCATTTAATCCACCTCCCTGAGGTAATATACTTTGGGTTCGGTTCCCAGGTCTTCCAGGAAGCGTTCTACACGCGGGTTGCGGATCCACCGGGAGACGGTAGAGTCTGGACGATCCAGGTCGCCAAAGGCAATGGCGCCTGCGGGGCAGCTTTCTGCACAGGCCGGCTGGTAGTCTTCTTCGCGCAGCTCCCTTCCCTCGGCCGCCGCCTGCTCCCTGGCCAGCTGAAGCCGGTGACTGCAAAAAGTGCATTTTTCCACCACACCAGCGGGGCGTACCGAAACATCCGGATTGCAGGTTTTCCGCAGCTGCTGAGGCCAGCTTGGCCGATACCAGTTAAAAGATTTGACCGTGTACGGACAGGCTGCCATGCAGTACCTGCATCCGATACATTGAGGAAAAATCTGAGCAACAATCCCTTCTTTGTTTTTGTATGTGGCCCGCACGGGGCATACTTTGGTACAGGGTGGATTGTCGCAATGGTAACAGGGACGAGGTACCAGCCGTTGCCGTGTATGGGCACCGGCATCTTCCTCCATGGCCAGCAGGTCCATCCATAGCATGGTGCGCCCTTTTTCCGATTCCTCCGGGCCGACGATGGCAACGTTATTTTCCAGCTTGCACGCAATAACGCACAGCCCGCATCCTGTGCAGCGCTGCAGGTCGATTACCATGCCCCAGCGACTCATGCATTCCTCCTGCTATTTTTTACTTTTTCGACGGAGACCTCTGTTGCGTACCAGGAAGCAACCTCTTTGATGGGACCGGAGCTCCGTTTCAGAATCCGGATGGGGTTTTTCCCGACACCGCTGGCATAGCGGCCCAATTCGGTGTGTCCCATGCCATAAGGAATGGCCAGCACATCCTTGGCAATGAAATGGGAAAACCTCACGCGGATTTCAAATTCGCCGCGGTTGGACCGGACCCGGATCCAGTCCCCTTCTTTCAATCCCAGTTCCTTTCCACGGTCGGGATGGATTTCTGCCCAGGAATTCCAATAGATACGTTCTGCAAGCCCTGCCAGCTCCTGGAGGAGCAGACAGGCCGCAGATTCTGCCGTCATGTGAAAAAGCGTAATAAAAGGATAAAGCCGGAAACGCGAGGTTTGGGCAGATGGGTTGTCGGTAGAGGAATGAATTGTGATGTGCTCGTTTTTGAGCAGGGATGCCTGCCGGGTAATCCAGTCTGCGTCCAGCAGGGATGAAGGAACCTGTTTGACCGCAAGTGGCCGGGGTGCTTCCGGGTCCCACCATCCACCTTTTTCGCGCATCAGAGCCCAGAAGTCAGAGAATCTGGGATAGCTGTATACATTCCAGCCGCGTTTTTCCAGCTCTTTTAGCCATTCAAGGGAAACGGCTTCGAAATAGGGCGTGCCGCGTGCCAGCTTAAACAGCTGCCTGGCCCGTGTTTGGACAAAACTCCGGTATGCCTGCGGGCGGGAGGACTTCCTGTTCGGGGTGGGCGGTTCCAGAAGTTGAATCAGAACGTCCTGAAAGGGGCGTGCATGGCCAAAAGGAGCCACCACAGGTTGAGCCAGTCCCACCTGATGAACGGGCAACCCCGGGAGCGGGAGGGCAAGCTCCCAGGATTCAAGATAGGTTGGGGCAGGCAGGATGAGATCCGCATAGCGAGATGTGTCGTTGATGATGGGGGTGCTCTGAACCACAAACTGGCTTTCTTTCAGCCAGTTCTGCCATGCCTCGGGAACCGCTGCATCGTAGAGGGGATCTCCCTGTGTGAGGAACACAAATCCGGGCGCGCTTTTTTGCTGGCTGAGCCAGTGCGGCAGCGCATCAGGAGAAGGAGCCGATGGGCCGTCCGCAACATTTAAGCCGACCCACTCGGGCNCAGGCGATTCCTGCCATGGTCCGCCGGGGAACATGCTTCCGCTCATTAAGTTCAGGAGCAAGGCCATCCGGTGGTGGAACCGGGCAAAAGTGCTTGCTTCTGCCTGGCCGCCAAAAAGGATCAGCGGCGAACGTCCCAGTTCCAGGTCGCGGGCCAGCTCCGTAATGCTCGAAGCCGGTACGCCGGTCCAGTTTTCTACCTTTTCCGGATAGAATTCTTTTTGCACGGCCTCCGCGAAATTCCGAAATTGCTCTTTCTGTTTGCCCGAAAGCAAGCTGAAAAACCGCCGGTCATAAAGGCCATCCCGCAGTAAGATATGAATAAGGCCGAGCAGGAGAATTCCGTAGGTATCCGGGCGGATGTGAACCCATTCATTGGCGTTTTTGCCGGAGAGACCCTGCCGCGGCGAAAAATGGACCCACCGCCATCCCTCGTGAGGACGGAGGGCTTTGTATTCGGCAACTTGGCGATGAAAATGGGCCGGGGCAAAAGGTTCTTCCAGCAAATCAAGACCGAGTGTATAGATCCGGTCGGCCTGTAGAAGGTTGAAAGATAACAGCGCACCGGCCTTTCCGAGCAGCCGGGCGGGACTTTCTGGGGGGTAAGGCCGCCGCCAGATAAACAGCTGTATATCGTTTCTTTGCTGCAACAGGTCTCGAAGGAAAACGGAGTTCAGGGTGTTGCGGTCTTCGTGGCAAACGGTCACTTTGCCTTCTGAGTCCTGGGACGCGGCAAGGGCTTGTTTCATATGCCGAAAAGCTTCATCCCAGGAAAGAGGCTTCCAGACCGGCTTTCCTTTTTCGCCGGTGTTCAGTAACGGTTGCAACAGGCGGTCCGGGTGGTACAGGAGTTCCAGTCCTACCTGGCCGAGAGGGCAGAGGGCTCCACGGTTCGTCGGGGCCAGTGGGTTTCCACGGATTCCTACCGGGATTCCGTCAATAAGGCGGACCCGGATTCCGCAACCGGCCGGGCACAGTGTGCACGTGCTGACTTTCCAGCTTTCGATCCGTGGACCGGTTTCCAGGGTTTCTTTCCAGGTGT
>MTOL01000073.1 GCA_002011685.1 Deferribacteres bacterium JdFR-76 | reverse complement strand
ATTTTCCGACTGGGCCAAATAAGGGAACCAGAAACAAAAAAGCCCCGCAAAGCATTGCGAGGCTCTATTCTGTGGCGCCTCCCCGAATCGAACGGGGGACACACGGATTTTCAGTCCGTTGCTCTACCTACTGAGCTAAGGCGCCACCAGAAAATCCGATGTTAAATATAATATTTGGGCAGATATCCGTCAACAAATTTTTGGGCTGTGTCTGAAAATTGTATGTTTTTTCTTTTCTGCATGCCCGCGGACTGTTTCGTGTCCACCATACATATGAATTTCCTTAAAGTTGGATTCTTCAATCTATTTCTTCAACATTTTTCCTGGCAGCGCCGATAATTAATTGAAAAATAAGACGATTGGAAACCAAAAGGGTCCCATGCGACCAAAAAACGGGTGGATTCAGGTAATTTGGATGTTTCTCCTGGGAATACATCTGGCCTGTGCGGAACGTTATTACATCCGCTGGACCACATCGGCAGCCAGACCGGATCTGCATAGCGTCCGGCAATTTGCACTGATTTACCGGCACGTGCCGCTACCCCGCCTTGCACCGTTTGACCTGATTATTCTGGAAGGGTCTGTCTATTCTGAAGAGGAAATCCGATCGCTGGCATCGGGCGGCAGGATTGTGCTGGCGTATCTGAATATCGGTGAAATCGAGGCATACCGTCCGTATGCCCGGTTCGTGGAGCCCTCGATGGTGATTGCACCCAACCCGTCCTGGCCAGATCATCAGTACATCCGTCCTGGCCACCGAAAATGGCGAAAGATTCTGATGCAGCATGCCGTGATCCCGCTTCTGCAAAAGGGCGTACACGGCTTTTTTCTGGATTCGGTAGATCTGGCCTCTCCGGCCCTCTATCCCGAGTTTCGGGACGACATGGCCCGGCTCATTTCCTACCTGCGATCCCGGTTGCCCGATGCTTACCTGATCGCAAACAACGCCACGTTTCTGCTGGAAAAAGTGGGCCGCGCCGTGGATGGACTGCTGATCGAAGAGGTTTTTTTTACAATAGGACCGGATGGGCGTCCTGAACCCAGAAATCCTGAAAGCATCCGGAAACAGCTGATCCAGCTCAAAAAAGTCCAGAACAGGTGGAATTTGCCCATTTTTCTGGTGGATTATGTTCCGCCCAGCTGGGAAGCCCGCTGTTTCGACATGGAGGAAACAAGCCGGAGATACGGCTTTTTGCATTTTTGTACAGACAGAAANATCAGCCAGATTTATCCCGTTTATTCCATTGGCCTGTCAAAATCAATTCGGTGACTGAAGATGCGGCTAAAAACGGTACAGAAGGGTAATATAGTTGTAATCGGGTTTCCAAGGGATTCCAGTCTGCACTTCGGAAATGTGGATGATTTCAAATCCCAGGTTCTCCGGTACATTCAGAAGAATACCTGCCTCGTGCTCGACTGCACCAATCTCGAATTCATCGACAGCGCCGGCATAACGGCCCTGATTCACCTTCACAAAAAAATTGCCTCGCACAACGGACAGATGAAGCTGGCCCAGATAAACGATTCCATCCAGCGAATTCTGGAGATTACCCGGCTTCACCGGGTGTTTGAAGTATATGATACCCTGGAGCAGGCAATCCGGTCAGCACGCCGGCAAACGCCATCCTCTCAAGGCATCAAATCAGAAGCCCTCAAAATCCGTCTGAAAAAGACCGAAAAATACACTTACGTTCAAATCGTTCATCCGGAAACCCTCGTGGCACCATACATCGCCCCCTTAAAGCGGAAGCTGGATGAGCTGATCCAGGAAACACCGGTGCTCATTCTTAACCTGAATCAGGTGCGGTCCATTGATAGCCACGGAATTGCCATGTTCATACACCTGAAAGCGTTGGCCAAAAAAAGCGGAAAGAAGATCCTGCTGGTATACAACAACCGCGTGCTCACGCGCCTGTTCAAACTATATTCCCTGGACGATCTCTTTCCTCAGTTTGAACGCGATTCGGAGGCTTTTCTGGCCATCCGCAGCAAAGGGCCCGACACCGAACGGGCAGCGACTCAGAGCACCAAGAGGGCGGTTCAGATAGCGGAGGAAAAACCGGCCGCACCGCCGCAGCGGAAGTCAGATGCCGTTCTTCCGCGCAATTTCGACGAAGAATACAGTGACCTGTCTTTTTTAGAGGGTTGGAAAAATGCAATGGCACAAAGTTGACAAGTACATTCGGGACGTAGCTTTCAGCATCGTCCTATTTTATCTGATTTTGGTGAGTGCCAACCTGTTTCTCTTTCCGGATCAGCCGGGTTTCCTTGGCATGAACCCACATCCCTTCCTCATCGCCATTCTGCTCATTGCGGGCCGGTTCGGTCTATGGGAATCCCTCATTGCCGCTACCATTGGAACGGTCATTTTTATCGTTTTCCTGGTACTTGACCGCCAGCCGTATTTTCAGTGGAGCATGGTGGTCGAAAAAGAGTACATCATTACCATTTTATCTTTCTACATCTCGGCGGTTCTTGTAGGCGAAATGCGGCGGTTGGGTAAATCGTACGAAAGAGATCTGCTGCGCGAAAACGAAGCGTTACGCCGCGACCGCGAACGGCTCAAAGAACAGCTGGAGATTGTGACCCAGCTCAAAGAAGAACTGGAAAACCGGATTATCGGCCAGGAAGAAACGGTACATTCACTCTATCAGGCGTTCCGTGCCCTGGAAACTCTGGAAGAAGACAAATTTTACCAGGGCCTGACCCAGCTGACTGCCCGGTTCACCGGCGCTTCACGCGTTTCCCTGTATGTGGTAGATTATCCTAACGAAAAACTACGAAGGGTGGCCGCCTACGGCTATGCGGAGCCGCTGGCAGAAGACATCAGCGCTCCGCTTTATGAAGGCATTTTTGGCCTGATCATCAAAGAAAACCGGCTGCTTACCATCAAAGACATTACGGACAATCCAGATTATCTTCAAAAGTGGAAAAATTGCAAATACCAGGCATATGCTTACGCACCGATTTCTGTCGCGTCGGTGGTTGTGGGCATTCTCACCATAGATGACATCCCGTTCCTGCGTCTGAACCTCTCCACCGTGCGCATGCTTTCCCTGATTGCCGAACTGGCGGTTCCGGCGCTCAAAAACATCATCCAGTTTCAGGATATTCAGCAGATGCTGGATGTGGACCCGGTTACGGGCTTGCCGAATTTCGAATCCTTTCTGGAGCTTGCCGGTGTGGAGTTTAAAAAGAGCGTCCGATACGGTCTGGATTTTTCGGTAGTAATGCTGGAAATTACCAATCTGGACCAAATTGAGGCGGAATACGGCCACGATGCGAGGGTGCAAACGCTGAAATGGCTGGGATCCACCATCCGGGATACGCTGCGCAGCGTGGACATTTTCGGGCTGGGAGAGAAACCGGGACAGTTCGCCATGGCCCTGCCTGTCACCGACGCGGACGGGTCCTTTGTCCTCATCGAACGCCTTGAGAAAGTCCTGAACCAGCATAAGAAACAGATGCCGTGGCTCAAGAGGCTGGATATTCGGCTCGGTGCCGCTTCGTATCATCCGGGCGTCCAGTCGCTCGATGAACTCCTTGAAGCCGCAAAGGAGATTATTAGCCTGCAGCAAAAGAAAAAGGGCGAACCGGAAACCAAACCGGAAAAAATAGGCGATGGACTGGAAACGATACCTTGAAATAAAAGCGCGGAAATCCCGTTCCGAGCCACAGTTCTGGCCGGAAAACCAGCAGGAGGCCAAAAAGGCCCTGGCTCTGGGAATCATCGATATCGAACAGTACATCGAATTTTCCCTTTCCCAGGAACCGCTACTGGACGTGGTTCATGATCCTGATCCGGATGTCCGCAAAGAAGCAATCCGCAAAATTGCGGAACGGCGGATGCCATTCTCTATTCGCACATTGCGGGAAATGCTTCTGGACCGGGACGAAGAGGTACGGCTATATGCCGCCTCCGAATTGGAACGTCTGGAAGGCGACATGCACCGCAAGATGTACAAACTCCAGCGGGCCCTGGAACTACAGCCTGAACAACCGCACCTGAAATTTGAACTGGCGCGGAGCTACGTGGAATATGCCTACCTGTTTCTGGAAAGCGAGCCGCTCCGCCGGTTTTTCCTGCAAAAGGCCATCTTTTTGCTGGATCAGATCATCCGGCAGCATCCCGACGAATACGAATACCATTTCTTTCGGGGTATCGCCTGGAAACTTCAAAAGCGGTATGCCCAGGCCATGGAAGATTTCAAAAAATGCATGCTTCTCAATCCAGAAAACGCCCGGGCTTATTTTCAGATGGCCGAACTTTACTTTCTGGCAGGNCGCTTTGATCTGGTGGAAAAGATCTTTAAAAAAATCCCTTACAAAGGTCTCAATGAACACGAAACGGATGTGGTTTCCTTCTGGCTGGAGGATCACCTTCCTGTCGATCTTCTGGCTGGCAGCTGGACTGCCTAATGGACCGGCGGATCCAGCCGCCGAACCGGTCCCGCGGAAAGTCCTTGCCCTTTTCAAGGGAAGCGAAGGGCGGACCGCGGAACACAACGAAATTCACAATCTGCTTCAGCTGGTCCTGAACAACCTGGGGCTAGTGGTGGAATATCGCAATGCCGAACTGGCCCTGCCGGCGCCCTCCAGCCTGGAGGAATACCTGGGAATTGTAACCTGGTTTGTGGATGACGGTATGCGGAACGCATCCCGCTACCGGAGCTGGCTGCAATCCTGTTTGGAAAAAGGTATCAAAGTAGTAATGCTCGGAAATTTTGGAGCGTGGAAAGAAGCTGGCCGGAGTTTTACAGCATGGGACCGCGCCGAAACGGGCGCCATTTTCCGCCTCCTCGGTGCAGAGACCGACTTCCTGTTTTTGCGGCTGAATCGGGTGAGCATCCTCCATAAGGAAACCCGGTATTTCGATTTCGAAACGGATCTGCAAATCGTTCCGCCGGTTTATTTTCCTGCCGTCCGTTCCGCTCGCCCGGAAAATAGGGTTTTGCTGCGGCTTCTGGGAGCAAACCGGACTCTGGAGCCCGTCGTTCTGAGCCGCCGGGGAGGATTCGCCTTTGGAGATATTCTGGTCCGTCAGCTGGAAGATGAGCAGCATTTTCAGTGGATGCTGAATCCCTACCGTTTTTTTACAGAGGCACTTGGAATTTCCGGCCTTCCCAGGCTGGATCTCAACACAGCGGGCGGATTCCGTATCGCCTTCGTCCACATTGATGGTGATGGATTCAGCACAATTTCCAAAATTGACCGGTGGCATTTGTGTGCGGAGCTGGCCCGGAACCGGATCTTCAAGCGTTTCCTGCTGCCCTACTCCGTCTCGGTTATTGCAGCAGAAATCGACAGCCAGCTGATCGGGAACGGGCGGACCTTGGAAACGGCCCGATCAATTTTCCGGCTTCCGAATGTTGAAGCGGCCAGCCACGGATTTGCCCACCCATTTGACTGGCGGAGAGGCATCCTGGAACTGGACACCCTGAAACACTACCGCTTCGACCCGGAAACCGAAATCGGTACCTCGGTACGGTTCATCCAGGAACAACTCTTGCCGCCCTGGAAGACCATCCGGCTGTTTTTCTGGACAGGAATGTGCAATCCCACTCCCGCCCATCTGGAGCTAGCAGCCCGGAAAGGATTGCTGGCTA
>MTOL01000480.1 GCA_002011685.1 Deferribacteres bacterium JdFR-76 | reverse complement strand
ATAAAAAATCCAAGCCGCCTGCCAGTGGTCTGAAAAGATAATCAGCTGGACGATCAGAAAAGCAGCAAAGGAAACCATTTGCAGCATGGTAATACTGGACGGGTTGATTTGCACAAAAGGGTCAGAAAAATCTTTCTCTGTCAGGGCGATCAGGACCATGACGGCCGGAAACCCCAGCAGGGCAAAGTAGCCGGCCCGCAAATTTCGGTTGCGGCTAAGATAGCGGCGGAACAGAAAATATCCAGCTTCTTCTTCGGGATCGCGGAGAAAAAACCGTTCCAAAACAGCCAGCCGGCTGGGTCTCCGTCCCCTTTCTTATATGACCTTCGCCACTTTGCGAAATCCGCAGCAACAGATCGGAATATTCCAGCGAAAGCCGGGCAATACCATGACGGTATCCCAGAAAAGTCAGAAACACTGCAAGAAAAGCCAACACTTGAAAGTGAAACACCCAGGGTTGGATCAGTAGATGCAAAACTCCGGCAAACCAGAAGGTAGGGACCAGCATATTCCATGGATCCAGCAGCGACCGCTGGCTGGCACCTTCGGGCAAAAAGCGGATCAATACCTGATAGCCCCCAAACACCAGGAAGGTCAGAACAATCTGGACATATGCAAAGACGTCCTTCACTTTCTCATAATTCACCCGCTGAATAATAAAGCCGTACAGCGACACGAGCGCCATAGTCAGAGCTGAATGGGTCATCCATGCTACAGCCAGATACACAGCCCCGTAATAGGGAGGCGATTCTGTGTACAGCACTGTTCCAACAACCGCAGCTGGAAAATTTAGAGCCAGTCCGAGCAATGTCACGTAAGTCAGCAGGTTGGCAAACTTCACCCAGAAATAAGTGCGGTCCGACACCGGCCGGAAGCCAAAGATTTCGATATCGCTGGGGCTCAGAATAATCTCATTAAATTCAACGATAACAGCCAGGATTAAAATAATTGACGAAACGCTAAGCGTAAGCGCTGTAAACCCGAAGAGGTCAAACAGCCGGTGAAAAGACAGAGCAGCAAAGGAAGCAAACAGCGCATAAAAAATCATGGAAAACCAGAGTCCCCGGCCGGATGCGGAACGCCTCGCCGGAGCACGGAAATCGATCTTCAGGTGGATTTTGTACAGGGTTGAAAACTGAATCCAATCCACACCGAGCCATTCAAAAAACAGGCGGATGGGTCTCATGGGCCGGTCATCGCTTTCGACAGGGCTTCTGCAATTTCCGCCATATCTTCCGAACCGGTCACCTGCTGGAAGATATCTACCAGAGAGGAGCGCTGGGTAAGATCGCGCAGTTCGTCGATCGAACCATCGGCCACAATTTTGCCTTCATTTATAATTAGAACGCGGTCGCAGATTTTTTCCACCACTTCCAGAATGTGTGAACAGTAAAAAATCGTTTTCCCTTGTTCAGCCAGGCGGCGGATCAGCTCTTTGACGAGCAGGGCCGAATTGGCATCCAGGCCATTCAGCGGCTCATCAAAAAAGATGACCTCGGGGTTGTGAATGAGCGCGGCACTGATCACCACCTTCTGCTTCATCCCTTTTGAAAAGGTGGCCATGCGGTCATCCCGCACTTCCTCCAGTCCAAAAATGCGAAGAAATTCATCCACCTTTTCCTGCAGCACAGCGGGCTCCATGTGATAAAGCCGCCCCACCATGTACAGGTATTCCGCAGGCGTCAGGTCCTCATAAAGGGCCCCCGATTCCGGAACATAGCCGATTATGCGTTTAATTTGCAGAGAATCGCCGACCACATCCAACCCGGCAATAGAAGCGCTTCCTTCTGTGGGTTTCAGGATGCCGGTGAGCATTTTCACCGTAGTGGTTTTGCCTGCCCCGTTGGGTCCCAGATATCCGCAGACCTGGCCGCGCGGCACCTGGAATGAAATGTGATCCACGGCTAGCTTGCCGTCAAACGCGCGGGTAAGATTTTGAACCGCAATGACCGGTTCCATGTATTCCCCCTACGAACGGTTTTTGATGGCCTCCAGTTCCTGGCGGAGCAACTGGTTGACCAGTTTGGGATTGGCCTTCCCGCGGGTGGCACGCATCACCTGCCCCACAAAAAATCCCACAATCTGCTCCTTGCCGTTCAGGTACTTCTCCACCTCTTTGGGATTTTCTTCCAGCACCTTCAGAACCACTTCACGGATCGCCGATTCGTCACTCACCTGGGCCAGACCCCGCTCCTCCACAATCTTCTTTGGTGAAGTTCCGGTGGAAGCCACTTCCGGGAAAATCTTCTTGGCCACATTCAGGTTGATGGTATTTTTTTCCACCAGTTCCAGCAGTTCGGCCAGCAGTGCCGGCCGCAGCTGCGTTTCCTGAATTTCTTTCTTCTGATCCCGCAGGTAACGCAGGACCTCACCCATGATGAAGTTGCTGACCGCCTTGTAATTGCTGTACCGTTCGCAGGTAGCCTCGTAGAAATCGGCCAGCGCCCGCGAGGAGGTAATCACCTCTGCGTCGTAAGCCGGAATATTGTACTGCTTCACCAGGCGTTCTTTGCGTTCCAGCGGCAGTTCCGGAATTTTTTCCCGCAACGATTCAATCCATTCCTCATCCAGCGTAACGGGTACCAGATCCGGTTCTGGAAAGTAGCGGTAATCGTGCGCTTCCTCTTTGGAACGCATGGGTACCACTCTATTCTCCTTTTCGTTCCACAGCAGCGTCTGCTGAACGATCCGCTCGCCACGGGAAAGCAGGCGCTTCTGCCGCTCCACTTCGTATTCCAGGGCCTTCTCCACCCCGTGAAAGGAGTTCATATTCTTGACTTCCGTTTTGGTGCCGAATTCTGTACTTCCCACCGGACGGATGGAAACATTGGCATCGCAGCGCAGGCTTCCCTCCTCCATATTGCAGTCCGAAATGTCCAGATACTCCAGAATCCGCTTGAGCTCCATGAGATACAGATACGCCTCTTTCGGAGAGCGAATATCCGGCTTACTGACAATTTCAATCAGCGGAACACCGCAGCGGTTCAGGTCTACCAGCGTTTCCCCCTTGGGCACCCATTCCTCCGCATGAATCGATTTTCCTGCATCCTCTTCCAAGTGAATACGAACCAGGCCGATGCGCTTTTTCTTGCCATCCAGCTCAATTTCAGATNTAGCCATCCTCACACAGCGGCTCTTCATATTGAGAAATCTGGTACCCTTTTGGGAGATCCGGATAAAAATAGTTTTTCCGGGCAAAAATGGAATGACGGGATATGCGGCAATGTGTGGCCAGCCCCATCATTACCGCATACTCCAGCGCTTTCTGGTTCAGTACCGGAAGCACCCCCGGCATGCCCAGACAGATGGGACACACCTGGGTGTTCGGCTCGGCCCCAAAACGGGTGCTGCACGAACAAAAAATTTTCGACTCGGTTTTCAACTGAGCGTGAACTTCCAGCCCGATGATGGTTTCGAATTCCATGACACTCCCCATTTTCCTGGTTGTTTCCGCCCATAATAGATCGAAATAAACCTACAAAAAATTGGCTGGAGATTCAACAGGAAAAACATGGCAGGCAAGATCCGCAGCCCTATCCTCATTTTCCGCACTTCCGCAGTTCACGGAAATATTTCCTCAAAAGTACCATCCCTTTTGGGCTGATCGGAAGACGGGAAAAGGCATATTTGAATGACCTTGAACCGGCCACAACGGGGAAGCTTCAGACACCTCAGGATACCAGCAACCCCAGCTGCCTGCCGCATTGCGGCAGCGTACCTTTCCAGAACATCCATGGCGCGGAAGAACGCTCCCATGGCGGCATGCCCCTTTTACGCTGGCGTGGCGGTATGACAACCGCGATTCAATTTTGGCCGGATTTTTGCCAAATTCTTCCGTACATTGAAGATGGGATGAGCATGCATGAGCTTCAAAACAGCCTGGGTGAAGGGACAACTGTAAGGCTGCCGTCCGGGCGGACGCTTTTCAAACTGGACCCGTACTCCGGAAATCCGATTCTGCAGCCTCAAGATCTGGATCTCACCTGGCAGGAAAACGGCATTCAGAAAATCGGCGCCGTCTTCAATGGGGGCGCCGTTCCTTTTCATGGCCGCATCATCCTTCTTCCCAGATGCCACCGACAATACCGGAAAAGCCGGTGCACCGATCCTTCCACAGGCCGTGAAAGGGACTGTTTTGACAACTACATCTCCGAAATCTGGCCTCTGGTAAGCAAGGACGGTATCCGGTTCAGCCGAATTAACCGGTTTGTTCTTCGTGGCGATGGCAGTGAGCATCAGGATTTCTGCTACGGAATCGAAGACGTCCGCATTATTCCCTGTGATGGAACTTACTTGCTGATCGGATGCGGAAAAACGGGACCGGCTTTCAGAGCGGCTCGGGCGGACCGTATTGCCATTTACTCTACCCGGGATTTCACACGGGTAACTTACCACGGAATTATCCGCGCCTTCGATTCACGGAATGCCGTGCTCCTGCCTGCTTCCGACGGCCAAAAGCCGCACCTGCTGCTGCGGTTCCACCCACACATTTACATTGCCCCGCTGGAATACGGCATCGAACAGCTGCTGAATCCGGAACTCTATGCCGATGTCTGGCACCACCTGTATCAGCGGCGCAGGAATTACCTCCTTCTTGAGGCCGGGTCCCTTCCCCATGAACGGGAAAAAATCGGTCCGGGCGCCCCACCCATTCGAACGGAAAGAGGCTGGCTGCTTATCTACCACGCCGTCGGCACCATTGATGCCGAAGTCTGCGGCGTGTACGGCCTGAAAGCCCCCATTCCCCGCGGATATTCCATTTGTGCGGCTCTGCTAGATCTCGGCAATCCCCGCAGGATACTTCGGCGTACACAGCTTCCCATCTACATTCCATCGGCCCCATTTGAACTGTACGGCAACAGCCGCTACCCTGTGGATATTCCGGCTGTTGTCTTTCCTGCAGGGGCCTTTGTTTGCGGTGAAAAGCTGGTCATTTACGCCGGAGCGGGCGATAAATACACGGTTCTGCTGGGTTGCAATGTGACCTACCTGATCGAATACTTGTGGCAGTATGGCCAAGAAGCAAAATAGCCTTCATCATTCTCAGATTTTTCCCGATTTGATGCATCACTTCCCGGCAAAACACTTCAAAAAGGGCCGCTCCGAAAACATAAATGGGAACTTTTTCCCCACAAACGCAAAAAATCTGAACAGGCATTTCAACACTCGTCCGGAATGCTGCCTTTTGGAAAAATTGTTTGCCGCGGTGATGATCATTTGCAACTTTTCTGGAGAAAATTACCGTTCTCCTCCAAATTCACTTCAGGAACGGGCGACACCCGAGACGCGAAGCAAAAAACCGGGAACGATTACAAAAAAAGGAAACGCCGATGAAAATCGTTGAAGAATTTATCCAGAAAGAATCTTCCGGCGGCCTCCTTCTGATGGCCACAACGGCGCTGGCCCTACTGTTGAACAACTCATTTCTGGCCCCGCTATACCAGTCTTTTCTGCATATTCCTATTGAGATCCGGGCCGGAAATCTGCAACTCGAAAAATCGCTCTACCACTGGGTTAACGATGGGCTGATGACCATTTTCTTTCTTCTGATTGGCTTGGAAGTAAAAAGGGAAATTCTCGAAGGGCACCTCTCGTCCGTTAAACAG
>MTOL01000397.1 GCA_002011685.1 Deferribacteres bacterium JdFR-76 | reverse complement strand
TCCGGATGACTTGCCGGATAAACTCGGAAGGGGGCCCGGAAGATATTGCGGTAACATTGGGCTGCGGCGGGCTGCCTGAAAAGTGTGCGGCCTTCCGGGGATGAGCGGACGGCGATACGGCCTGCTTGGCAGCTTGATTTCACCGCGTGGGCGGCGTCCTGTTCGGAATAAATAAATCGGGGAGCGGCAAAGCAATGATCGGCAGAATAATTTCTCATTACAGGATTCTTGAGAAAATCGGCGAGGGGGGGATGGGAGTGGTGTACAAAGCGGAAGATTTGAGGCTAAGACGAACGGTGGCCCTTAAATTCCTGTCTCCATTTGTTCTGGGAGGGGAAAAAGAAACGGCTCGTTTCGCGTTGGAAGCGCAGACCGCTGCGCTGCTGGATGATCCCAATATCTGTTCCGTCTATGGAATTGAGGAAAGTGAAAACCGGACTTTCATCGTGATGGCCTATGTGGAAGGGGAAAATCTGGAAGTGCTGCTGAAAAAAGTACGGCGCCGCGGACTTGGGCAGGCGAAGGTTCTGGCTATTGCCATTCAGATTGCTGCCGGATTGCAAACTGCGCACGAGCATGGGGGTTATTCACCGGGATGTCAAGCCGGCAAATGTCCTGATCAGCAAAAAGGGAAGGGTTCGGATTACCGATTTTGGTCTGGCAAAGCGGACTGGGCGGACCAGAGTAACCCGCAATGGAGCGGTTATGGGAACCATCGCTTATATATCGCCGGAGCAAGCTCTCGGCAAAGAAGTAGATCACCGCTCCGATATCTGGTCTTTTGGAGTGGTATTGTATGAAATGCTGGCGGGAAAAACTCCCTTTGATGGTGATTACGATTCTGCCGTTGTCTATGCCATTCTAAACGAGAAAGAAGAACCGGTCAGCCGGTGGCGGCCGGATGTGTCGCCTGGTCTTGCCGCGGCTGTTCACAAAGCCCTTGAAAAGGATCCGGAAATGCGCTACCAGCATATGGTTGATCTGGTGGCAGATCTGAAACGCGAGCAGCTCCTTTTTCAGAAAACTGATCGTCCAGCCCAAAGGATGCGGCAACCATCAAAACCATCCCGGTGATTTTATTCTATCGTTCCCTTTATGGTGCTATTGACACTGGCTCTGTACTTGCGGATTTCTGACAGAAAGCGACCTTACTACGCCGCTCCGGTTCACAAACAGCTGACATTTGATGGAGACGTGTGGTCTCCTGCCATTTCTCCGGACGGAAATTTTCTGGCCTATATCCGGGGCAAGCCAGAGAAAGGAAAAGAACTTATTGTTCAGGATATGTCCGGCGGGCACCCGATTTCCCTTCTGTCTACCCAATCCATACTTTATTACGAGTGGGCTCCGGATGGTTCGGCGCTGGGGGTCTTTTTGCGCAGGCGAGGTCTCCTCGAATCTGTGCTGGTACCACGTCTTGGGGGCGAAATACGGCCACTTTCGCCGGGATCGTTTTCAGGCTGGTCGCCTGACGGTTCGAAGTATCTCTCCGCGACCCTTTCCAGCAAAGAAATCCATATTGTTGACAGGACCACGGGGCGCCGTTCAAAAATAGAGCTGACGGGTAGATTTCTCTGGTTGAATGATGTGGAGTGGAGTCCCTTTGGAAATTTCGTTCTTTTCAAAACGCAAAACCGGAATGGGAATTCTCTATGGACCATCCGCGACAATGGAAAGGACCAGAAAGAAATCCTGAAGGACTCTTTGGACATCTATTCTCCCAGGTTGTTCCATTCGGGAGATGCCGTTTACTACCTCAGAATTGCCGGGCCTCTAAACAACCTGATGAAGCTGCCTGTGGATCCCGCAACCGGAGCTGCCCGGGGAAAACCGCGGAAAGTGCAAACGGGTATTCCTTCGCTCTGGCCAATCTCCATTTCACGGGATGGACACAATCTTTATTACCCGAGAATCACGTTCTATTCCAATATCGCTCTGGTGGAGCAAAGTCAGGATGGACAGAAAGTGCGTCATTTAACAAAAGGTACGCGGAGGGCGTTCTCATTCAGCCCTTCACCGGACGGCAAAAAATCGCATTCAGCCGCGGGGACGCAAAAACGGCAAACATCTTTGTTCTCGACATAGAGAACGGGACCGAAAAACAGCTGACATTTTTGGACGTCCACAGCACATTGCCAGTGTGGTCTCCAGATGGCAAGTGGATTGCGTTTTCATCGAACGGGGGCCGAAAAATGAATGTGTGGGTGGTTTCGGCGAACGGCGGTGCTCCGCGGAGATTTGCTGAAACAAAATTGAGCAATTCGAGAGCGATGGTCTGGAACCCTCATCCAAAAATTCTTTACCAGCTCCTGGGCAACCGGAATTTCCATCTTCTGGATCCAGAAGCTAGGCGGGAGTCGCCTCTGGTGAGCAATGATTCCGTTGGCTGGATGTTTCGGCCGAAATTTTCACCGGACGGCCAGTATGTTGCAGTAATGTGGAACCGCATGGGGAAAAAAGAAATGGAGCCGCGGAATATGGCTTATCTCCATGGCTGATTCCTTACAGCAGCGTTATCTGGGCCTGAACGGGTACTGGCCCCTGGGCTGGAGCTTGGATTCGAAGTGGCTGTTCATCGTGAAACAAAACGACATGACCCGCATTTTCAGAGTGCGGCCAGGTGAAGATACAATCCGGCCATTTGGAAAGCTGCCCTTTGAAGAAGTTGATCAAATTTCCCTGATGGATGGTGGGAGAAAAATGATCGGCACCGTTGTGGAGCGAAAGACAGATATCTGGATGATTGAAAATTTTGATCCGGATGTCACCGGTGCGGGTAAAAACCGATTTGATTAAGACACGGCGTCCAATCTTTTTGGAACACGCTTTCCGAATTTGTGTACCCGATTTATCGCTGAATGCGCTCTTCCATTTGGCAACAGAAGTGCAATCGGGCATGGAAACCGAATGGGCTCCTCTTCTGCTGGAGGAGCCCATGCCGGGTTCAACGGTTTTTCTCTAAAATATAGGGTACGGTTTTTCATTTTAATAAAATCAGCTTTCTCGTTTGGGAGAATGTTCCAGCATCCAGGCGAAAAAAGTATACTCCGCTCGGTAAATCCTGCGCATTGAAGCGGATTTCATATTCGCCCGGGATCATTTCACGGTTAATCAGGGTGATCATTTTTTGGGCTACCAGATTGTAAATGCTCAAGGTCACATGAACCTTCCTGGCAATAGCGAACCGGATGGTGGTGGATGGATTGAACGGGTTCGGATAGTTCTGTTCCAGCCGGAAGTTCCGGGGGATGGCTGCCGCCGGGAGGTCAGTGGGAACATCCGTAACCGTTTCGGCCCCCCGGTACCAGAACCCCACCAGGTGGACCGTTCCGGATTTTCTGGTAATGCCCACAAAGGGCTGGCCCAGCGTCCCCACCATACGGTACGCCGGACCGGCGGAATAGACCGCGCCGCTGCCAATGATGCTTCGGGAAATTCTGTACCCGCCCTGTTGTGCCGAAGATGGCGAATTTTCGGATGCAACCGTCAGGGCGATCAGAAAAAGCAGAACAGCCCAGCCGGATACGCGACTGGGTCGGAAAAACGTTTTATTCACGGTTCACCTCCGCTTTCTTTATCCGGGATCCCACTTTTCACTTATTGTCAGGTTTTTTCATTTTTTCGTCCCCGGGAGGTGTGACTCCATTGCGGAGCTGCTGGATGCGCTGCATGGTTTTTGGATCACGTACCCATTCAACATTCCGTTCCTCCGGCTGTCCCAGTTCTTTGGGATACAGGAAGTATCCGCGTTCCCGCGGGGGTTTCATCTCTTCGACCGGAATCCGGTGGGCGTTGGCATAGGCATCATGGCGGATGCCGGTTACCTGCCAGGAGACCTTCATACCCGGTTGTCCGCCGGCGATTTTGAAGCGGTTCCCGGAAATCTCCTCCGCAATGTACAGGTTCGGTCCGGGGGCTCCGATTGCAGTAAGCTGGTAGCGGAAATCCCGGTTCAGGGCCTCAAACCAGTCCGGGAGCTGCACCCAGGCTTCGCCATTTGCATCCAGGGTTACGTTGCCGTTGTAGATGTTCATCATATCCGGACTTTCCACAAAGGAGTGGTAAAGGTATTTGTTGGCGGGATCCAGCGGGTGGTCAATTTTGAAAGCTCCGGAGCCCTTGGTCAAAGAGCCGGTTACGTTCAGGCTGCCGTTAACCTTTGTTCTGCCGTCAAACCGGGCCGCCAGGTTGAATTCGTAGCTGGAAGTCAGCACTCCGTGTATGGCGATGCTCTGGGAACCGCCCGCTTCGCCATAAATGGCCGTAGCCGTTTGAGAAGAGGCCCACACACCTGTTCCGTTCTGGCTCATTCCCACCAATCCCCGGCCGCTTGTGCTGTAGCCCTGAACGCCCCAGGCGTTCGTGCCGTTATTTGCGGAACCTTTTATGGCCGTCCCGTTAAAGCTGTTTTCGTACGATTCCAGCTTCCACTGGGGAGATGACGTGCCGATTCCCACGTTTCCAGAGACTCCAGCGTACATGTTGCTGCCATTGATCACCCAGTCTGCATCGCTTCCTCCCGTGGAGGAAATGGTAATCCTGTTATTTACGTTATCGTTGTTGATCGTAATGTTGGTTCCCGCAACGATGTCAATATTCCCCGCATCGTTGCTTATCCCGTTGATGCTGGAAATAATATCGGGCATGATTTTTGCGGCCGTCACGGCATCGTCGGCCAGATCCCCTGTCATGACCTGTCCGTCCTTGATCTTGAGGCTGGTTACGCCGTTGTCGGCCAGCGAGAGGGTCACGTCGCCCGAAGTGCCGCCACCGGTGAGACCGGACCCTGCTGTTACGGCGGTAATATCGCCTCCGCTGGTGGGCGGCGTTTGCCACACTACCTGCGTACCATTAAACATCAGGGCCTGGTTTGCCGAAGCTCCGCCGGGATTGATTTTCGCCGTAGTTACCGACTGATCGGCCAGGTCGGCCGTGGCAACGGCTCCATCTTGGATTTTGCTGCTGGTTACCGCATTGTCCGCAAGATCGGCATTGCTCACATTTCCATCGGCAATGATGGCCGAGGTGACGGCGCCGGAGGCCAGGTCTGTGCCGGTGACCTGCCCATCCTGGATTTTGGCGCTGGTAACGGCCCCATCGGCCAGATCTGCATTTGTGACCTGCCCGTCCTGAATTTTGGCACTGGTAACGGCGTTATCGGCCAGAGAAAGGGTGACGTCGCCTGAAGTGCCCCCGCCCGTGAGACCGGTGCCGGCATTCACCGCAGTAATGTCCCCTCCGCTTGTCGGCGGCGTCTGCCAAACCACCTGAGTGCCGTTGAACATCAGGGCCTGATTCGAGGTGGCGCCACTGGTGGTGATCTTTTCCGGAGTAACAGCGCCATCGGCCAGATCCTGGGTGTTTACGGTTCCATCGGCAATTTTGACCGTGGTGACAGATCCATTGGCCAGGTCGGCGTTTGTAACCTGCCCGTCCTGGATTTTGCTGCTGTTGATGGCCTCAGCGGCGATTTTCGCCGATGTTACGGCACCGTCTGCCAGCTTGGTGCCGGTTACGGCTCCGGCGGCAATTTTGGCGGCCGTCACCGCTCCATCGGCGAGATCGGCATTTCCAACCTGGCCATCCTGGATTTTGGCACCCGTAACGCCGTTGTCGGC
>MTOL01000509.1 GCA_002011685.1 Deferribacteres bacterium JdFR-76 | reverse complement strand
CCCCGCCGATGTGAACACAATCTTCACCCCTTCCTCAAGGCAGATACGGACGAGCTGTTCGGCATCGGCACGCATCAGAGGAATATTCACCCCAAATGGCTGATCGGTGTGGCTTCGGGCATAGCGGATGGCCTCCACCAGTTCCTCCGGATACATGGAACCGGAACCGATCAGCCCCNATCTCCCCTGCATTGGATACCGCCACAGCCAGCGGGGCTCCCGCTGCCCAGATCATCCCTCCCTGAATAATCGGATACCTGATTCCAAAAAGCTCCGTAACCCGCGTTGGAACCGGCGGTGGCCATCCTTCGGGAAGCTTTCTTTCCTTCTCCATTTTTCACTCCTTATTCTTCTCCCTGCGGAATGAAATCCTTTCTGCGCAGCTCCTGTTCCCTCCGCTTCAGTTCCACATAGCGCTGATTGAGAGCTGTCAGCTGTTCGGAAGCCGGACTGCACTGGCGGATTTTCTCCCGTACCGCCTCAATCTCCTGATGTAGCCTTGCCAGCTTAATCTGCCGCAGGCAGTCCGAAGCCCACTGACGGACTGCCCGGTCCGGCGGACGCTCCTCTTCTTCGACCAGAACCCGGGCCAAAACCCGCTGGATATCCGGGTCCTGAACAACATCCAGCACATGTTGGGGCTGTACCGTTCCTGTATCTACCAGCTGGGTATAAATGTGCGAAAAAATCTCCCGGTAGGTTTCGTGACTGATTTCGTCCAGGGACAGGTGCCGGTAAATCAAAGGAACCAGCGGCGGAAAGCGGATCATGATTTTCAGCAGATCCTCTTCGGCGCGAATCCTGGAACCGGCCGGTTTTGGCGATGTTTCCTGTTCCGCCTCAGGCTGCCGCCGGGTGCGCAGCCGCGCCACCGCCTTGAAAACTGCTGTCTCCGCCACATTCACTTTCCGCGCAATATCCTGGATATACAGATTCTTGGCCACTTCATCCTGAATGCTGGCCACCGTCTCGGCCAGCATATGAACCAGGCGTGCCCTTTTCTGGGTAGTGTCCAGCCCTTCGGTCCGGCGGAACGCCTCAATTTTGAAATCCACCAGATCCAGTGCCCGGTTGAGCAGCCGGTAAAGTCCCTCCGCCCCATGCTGGCGCACAAAATCATCCGGATCCGAGTCCTCTGGCAGCTGCACCACCTTGACCTGCATTCCTTCCTGCAGGAGAATATCCACCCCCCGCAGCGCAGCGTTGGCCCCCGCCAGATCTCCATCGTACAGTACGGTAACCGCCGGTGCATAACGCAGCAGCAACCGGGCCTGGGTCGCCGTAAGCGCTGTACCCAGCGTGGCCACCACGTTATGGATCCCCGCCTGAACCAGACTCAGCAAATCCGCATAGCCCTCCACAAGGATGGCAAATTCCTGTTTGCGTACAGACTCCCGGTTCTGCCACAGGCCGTACAGCAATCGGCCTTTCTGGTAAACCGGCGTCTCGGGCGAATTGATGTATTTGGGCACGCCGGGCTGCTCGTTCAGAATTCGTCCCCCAAAAGCGACCACCATACCGGACAGATTGTAGATGGGAAACATCACCCGGCCGCGGAACCGGTCGTAATAACCGCCTTTCTCGTTAGGCACAGCCAGGCCAACGGCCTTCAGCTCCTCCACGGAGATCCCCTGGCGTACCGCCGCACGGATCAGGTTGTCCCATCCCTCCGGCGCAAAACCGATGCCAAACCGGCGCAGTGTTTCCTCCGAAAATCCCCGGTTCATCATGTATTGGCGGGCTTCTCTTCCGGCCTCGCCCCAAAAATTTTTCTCGAAAAATGAACGGGCAAACGCGTTCACATCGTAAAGCCTGAGTTTCCGTTTCTCTGCTTCGGAAAACTCGCGCCGCTCGGGAATTTCGATGTGCAGCCGCCGCGCCAGCAGCTGCACCGCCTCCACAAACGAAAGCTTCTCAATTTTCATCAGGAAGGTGATCACATTGCCGCCTTCGCCACAGCCAAAACAGTGAAAAATCTGCTTGCCCGGGTGCACCGAGAACGAAGGCGTTTTCTCCGTATGAAACGGGCAGAGGCCAAAATAATTCTGTCCCCGCTTCTTCAAGGTAACATATTCGGAGACGATCTCCACGATATCGGCAGACGTGCGGATTTCCTCGATGATTTCCGGCGGAATGCGCATAAGATCCGGCTAATCCTTAAATTTCACCACGGTCACGCCCACATCCCCTTCGTTCCAGGGCGCAGCATGAAATTCGCGTACCTTCGGGTGCGATTGCAGATAGCGGGCAATTTTCTTGCGCAGGGCTCCAGTGCCTTTTCCATGAATGATACGGACCTGCTCCAGTCCGGCAAGATAAGCCTGATCCAGATATTTGTCCAGCACCGGTTCGGCATCTTCCATCGTCATGCCCCGCAGGTCAATCTCCGTGCGGAAATCGCGCGGCGGTTTCACCACCTGCGGCGGCGAACCGCTCTTCCGGACCTTTTCCCGCGTCCCGTCGCGTACCAGCCGCAGCTTATTCTGGGGGATCTGTACTTTGAGATCTCCCACCTCCATCCACACCTGGCCCTTTTCATCGGGATCGGAGATGACCGTACCCGTCACATTCATCTCCTCCCAGTAGGCCAGATCGCCCTTTCCCGGCAGTTCCGCTTCCGTAACCGGTTCCTCAAACTCGGCCAGCTGCTGTTCAATTTCGTTCCGGACGGCTTCCACCCGAGATTTCGCCTGCTTGATGCTGTCTTTTTCGGCACGCCGGGTGCGGATCTCCCGGATTGCCTGCTCAATGACCGCATTGGCACGTTCCAGGATGGCCCGGGATTCCTCCGCTGCCTTGCGTTTCAGCTTCTTTTCCTCCCTCTGCAGGGCTTCGTACCGCTGGCGGTACAGCTTGATAAGTCCCTCCAGCTGCGATTTCTTAATCTCCGCATCGGACAGGAGACGCTGGTAGCGGTTCAGTTTCTTTTCCAGCTCCAGGATGAAGTCCTCCAGCTTTTCGTGGGACGACCCCACCAGTTCGCGGGCACGCCGGATAACCGGACCATCCAATCCGAACCGTGTGGCAATTTCGAACGCGTAGCTGCTTCCGGGGATGCCCACCCGGAACTGGTAGGTGGGCCGGAGCGTGTCTTCATCGAACGCCATGGAAGCGTTTTCTGCCCCTTCCAGCTGATGGGCAAACGCCTTCAAAGCGCCCTGGTGGGTGGTCACAACGGTTAGCGCTCCCCGCCGGTGCATTTCTTCCAGAAAGGCCATGGCCAGGGCCGCCCCTTCCGCCGGATCCGTCCCGGTCCCGATTTCGTCGATGAGGACCAGCGACTGCCTGGTGGCCCGCTTTAAAATTTCCGCCAGTTTGGCCACATGCGCCGAAAAGGTGGAAAGATCCTGTTCCACCGACTGCCAGTCGCCGATATCCACGTAAAGTCCATCCAGAAACGGGATGCGGGACGCTTCATTCGCCAGGATGGGTAGCCCGCAGTGCGTCATGAGGGCCGCCAGCCCGATGTTCTTCAGGGCAACCGTCTTCCCCCCGGCATTGGGTCCGGTAATCACCAGAAGATGGTACGATTCGCCCAGCTTGACGTCCAGCGGGATCACATTCTCCCGGCCGCCGTACCGCAGCACCAGCAGCGGATGGTAGGAACGGTACAGCTCCAGCACACGGTCACTGAGTGAGGGGACAGCCCCATCCCATTCTACGGCAAAACGGCCGATGGCAAACAGCCCATCCAGCTCCACAAGTGTCCGGAAACTTTCCTCGATTTCATCAATGCGGGCCCGGACCTGCTCCGTCAGATGGCGGAGCAAGCGTTCAATCTCCCGCCGCTCCTCAATCTGAAGTTCCCGGATGTGATTGTTGAGCTCAAATACGGCCATGGGTTCCACAAACAGCGTGGCTCCCGAAGAAGACCGGTCATGAATGAACCCCGGGATCCTTCCTTTGCAATCTTCCCGAAGGGGGATGACCATCCGCCCTTCGCGGAGCGTGATGATGGGCTCCTGCAGGTACTGTTTGTACTCTTCCACAATCTGGTTCAGCCGCTCGCGCACCCGGTCCTGTTCCTTGCGCAGCTGGCGGCGGATGTCCTTCAGCTCCGGCGAAGCGCTATCTTTGATCTCGTGGGTGGAAAAATCGATGGTCCGGGCAATCTGCCGGACAATTTCCGGGAAAGCGTGAACCCGGCGGAAGTAGCGTGCCAGTGCCGGATATTTTTTCTGACGGGCACCAAGATAGCGGTACACGGCTTGCGAAACATCCAGGGTATGGGCAATATCCACCAGCTCTTCAATGGTGAGCACACTGCCTTCGTGGCGCGTTTTTTTGATCGCGGAACGGATATCCCGGTACCCCGGCAGCGGAAATGGGTCGTCGTACCGCAGCATCGCCATCATTTCGCGCACTTCTTCCAGGCGCTGCTCAAGCAGCGGCCGTTCTTTCAGCGGTTCCAGCTGAAGAACCCATTCCGTTCCCAGCTCACAGGATGCGTACCCGCCAATCTGTTCCAGCAGCCGGTCAAATTCCAGTGCCGTGTAAATTTGCTGGAGATGTCCATCCACGTCCGCCTCCAGTGGTATCCTCACCATTCCGAACCGGTACTATCCGCAGGCACGTGATTTCCACCCTGCAAATGGCTGAGCCACTCCAGTGCATCCCGGGTAAGATCCCCGGATTTTTGCTTCAGACTTTCCTGCAATTCATCGTAAAAATTTCCCGCAGCAGGTGCCAGGCGCACAATACCGTTGAATACCGCCGGCCCCACTTTGCGGATGGGATTGAACAGGGCCGAGCGGTTCATTTCCGCTTCGACGCGGTCCCCCAGCGGCAAAAGGGAAATCATCAAAGCCAGAATACTGAGGATGATCGCCCCCTTCAGGGCCCCAAAGACCCCGCCACCCAGTCGGTCCACCCAGCCCAGGGTGGCCAGTTCAAGCATCTTGCGCAGTGCCTTTGCCACCAAAAGAAACAGTCCAAGAACCAGGAGGAAAATGGCCAGTGCGCTCAAAAACACCGCCAGCTTCGGCGAGATCCCCAGGTAATAAGACATCGGCACAGACACGGCATTCATGTTCCTCACCGCCAGAATCAGGGCAACCACCACTCCCAGCAATCCAGCAAGCTGCCGCAGGGCACCCGTCCGGAACCCTTTCAGGAAAAAATAGGCAAGCACCCCAAGGATAACGAGATCAACGGTGTTCATGGTTCTCACCCGTTTCATTCATTTTAATGTAGTGCACTTTTTCCCCCTCTGCCAGGTACAAAAATAAAAAAAGTGAATTTGGCACCCGGCCGCCTTCACTTTTTTGCCATATTGCTGCTGTGCTGAAAAGTAGGGATTTCAAATTGGGAATTGCGGTTTTGGCTACATTAATTTTGCTTTGACCAGTTCCTGAACCTGCCGGCCATCCACCCGTCCGCGGTATTCGGACATGATGGCCTTCATCACCTTCCCCATATCTCTGGGAGAAGTGGCCCCTACCTCGGCGATGACTTTTTCCACCACCTCTTTCAATTCCTCTGGCGTGAGCTGTTTTGGGAGATAGGACTGGATGATCTCCACCTCTCTGGCTTCNTTTTCGTAGAGATCCTGCCTGCCCCCTTTGGCATACAGTTCCATCGACTNGNGGCGCTTTTTCAGCGCCGAATTGAGAAGCTGAATCTCCTCT
>MTOL01000510.1 GCA_002011685.1 Deferribacteres bacterium JdFR-76 | reverse complement strand
TGTTTCCGTAGAGGTCGGTTACAAAGGCGCCGCCGGAGCGGAGGGCGAGAAAAATAGCGCCCTTCTGTTGCGCCTCCGGGTAGGGCAGCNGAAGATTGGGGCAGGCCAGGGTGCCAAGTAATACGCGTCCGTTTTCGATTAGCGCCAGTGAGATAGCATACTGATCGCCACGCAAAAATCCCTTGGTCCCGTCGATGGGGTCCAGACACCAGAAACGGCCTCTGGCCGGCGGAGCTTGCTGTCCGAGATCGATCCAGTCCAAAAGGTCGCTTTTGCTGGCCTGAGGATGAAATATTCGGACCTGCTCCAGAACCTGTTTGCAGAGGGGCTGCCGTGCTTCTTGCCGGAGATCCGCCGAGCTCTCCTCTGCTACGATGGGGTCAGAGGGGAAGGATTCGGCCAGTGTTTTGCAAATGAGGGCCTGGCTCCCATAATCTGCGATGGTTACGGGAGTGCGGTCCGATTTCTGGTGGTAACCATTCCCCAGCTTTTTCTGTATGTTCTGGCAAAGCCAGGCGGCCTGCTGGACCGCCCGTATGGCAACGTCCGTTTCTTTCTGATACGGCGCCAAAAGATTCTTCCTTTCCGTTTTCTCCCGGTACCGGACCTTCAATTTCCAGAAAGTTGCAAAAGTATAAGGTTTTTGGAACAAAATTGCAAGAATTCAATGAAGACGATCTGTGTGCGGGAATTTCTACCTCGTTGGAAAATGGGGACTATTGGGCAGGTAATGAGCCAGTAATCTTGGTGGAACATCGCCAGCGGAAGACGCACGGGGAGTTGCCCTCGGGCATAGAGGAGGAAGATGAACCTGTGGGGCGTACGGCGGCCCCTACTGGAAGTGAACGGGTTACAGATGGCAGGAGGGGATGGAATAGAACGCTCCCGGGAGCATGGTCTTTTCGGTTATCGGACCATTTGGCCGGGTAATTACGGGGAGCGGAAAAAATGTCAGAAAAAGTTGATATCGGCGGCAGGGTGTCATACATTTACGGTCCGGTCCAGCCGGAGTGTTCGGCTGGCTTTTTTTTGCCCGCAAAGGGCTAAGTATTTGTTCTACAATCGCCGAATATGAGGATAGTGGCTCTGTTTCAGGCTGTTTTGAACAAAAGAAGGGAACTTTGCAAGAAACGGGGCGTTTCACAGCTCCGGTATATCGGTTGAACCATGAAAAGGAGGCAAGACATGAAAGGCAAAATCACAAATATGCCCAACCGGCTCATGAACTACCTGATGGTTGGTGTCATATTTGTGTTGTTCGTTTCGCTGGTAGGCTTCAGCGTAAAATTCGTGGAGCTCACCAAGAATCAGGAGAAAATCCGCGATCTGGAGCGGTCCCTGATGGAACTGAAGGCGGCTATGAACATCGATAGTGTTCGCCAATATAACATTCAGAAAATCATGCGTATCATTGACCGGTACAACAAGAACATGCCGTCCAACACAAAGTATGACATCGCAAATGAGATTTACAATTTGAGTTTGAAATATTCCAATCTGGATGTGGATCTGTTGTGTGCGACCATTACCCACGAGACCGCGATGACCTGGGACCCGATGATTACTTCCAAAGCGGGGGCCATGGGGCTGATGCAGATTATGCCGGTTACGGGCATTTTCCTGGCTGCAGAAGAAGGGATCACCTGGACGAATGCGGAAGATATTCTATATGATCCCATTTATAACCTGCGTTTGGGTGCGCGATATCTTTCCACGCTGATTGAAATGTACGGCCTGGAAGGGGGACTGGCCGCCTACAATGGTGGGGAACGGCGTGCGGCCATGTGGCTGGCCAGTAACAAGGCCCAGGGGATCCTCCACAAAGAGACGGAGGAATACGTGCCGTCCATTCTGAAACTTTACGAAGATTTCCGGAAAGCATCCATGTAAACTCTCATGGTTCCTCTCTCCTCAGAAGGGGCTGCCGCGGCGGCAGCCCTTTTTTATTAGCGGGATATTCGGCTTGTTATTTAGTCAGGCATATCCTATATTTATTTCCTTTTTAAACGGCATAAGAGGAATATATGTTGGCGGGAGCCATAGGCAAAAGAAAAAAGCCGGCNGGGGACAGGGGGAATGATCAGGCCGAGATGACGTTTCTTGAACATCTGGAAGAGCTCCGCTGGCGGCTGATCAAAAGCATTGTGGCCATCGCAGCGGGAATGTTCATTGCCTTTCCGTTTTCTCCCTGGCTTATTGAAATCCTGACCTGGCCCAACAACCACATCGCCAACCCGCCCAAACTCATTTTTCTGAAACCGGCNGGAATGCTGATGGTGCGGATGGGAGTTTCCATCGCCGCNGGCATCATCATGGCTTTTCCGGTTGTTTTTTACCAGATGTGGAAATTCATTTCACCCGGGCTTCTTCCGAAGGAAAAGAGGATTGTGGCACCGGTAGTAGGATTTTCCTTTTTCAGTTTTCTACTGGGTGTAGGGTTTGCTTATTTTATAATGATTCCCTTCATTTTGCCGTTCCTGTACGGTCTTGCAACCGAAAACATCGAGCCCACCATCAATATTTCGGAATACATCGGATTTGTTTTGCGGATCATTCTGGTAACCGGACTGGTGTTTGAGCTGCCGCTGGTCTCCTTTTTCCTCACACAAATTGGGGTGCTCAAACCGCAGATTATGCGCAGGTACCGCCGGTATGCCGTGGTCACCATTTTTGTGCTGGCGGCCATTCTGACCCCACCTGATCCGGGAAGCCAGCTCCTGCTGGCCGGTCCGCTGCTGGTTCTGTACGAAATCAGCATCTGGGTATCGCACCTGGTTTATCGGCGGAAAAAACGCCGGCAGGCCGAACAGATGAGCAAAGAGGAAGCATCGGATTAACAGGTTGGGAAAAGATCAGGAGGGAGGTATGTCCATTAAATCGGACCGCTGGATAAAAAAGATGGCGCTTGAGATGGGGATGATCGAGCCCTTCGAGGAAGGACAGGTGCGGGAAGGGGTGATTTCATACGGAGTCTCCTCGTATGGATACGATTTGCGGGTGGCAGACGAATTCAAAATTTTCACGAATATCAATAGCACCATTGTGGATCCGAAGAACTTTGACCCGCATTCGCTGGTGGATTTCAAGGGCGATGTGTGCATCATTCCGCCCAATTCTTTTGCTCTTGGGCGTTCGGTGGAGTATTTCCGGATACCGGAGAACGTGATGACCATCTGTGTGGGGAAGTCAACCTACGCCCGCTGCGGGATCATAACCAACGTTACGCCACTGGAGCCGGGCTGGGAGGGCTATGTGACGCTGGAAATTTCCAATACAACACCGCTCCCGGCAAAAATTTATGCCAACGAAGGCATTGCCCAGGTGCTCTTCTTCGAAAGCGACGAGCCCTGTGAGGTAAGCTACCGCGCCAAGCGGGGCAAGTATCAGGCTCAAAAAGGGGTAACGCTGCCCAAGGTGTGATGATGGAACCCGGTTTACAGCAGGCGTTTTCTTCTTCGCCCGACGGATGGGCCGATCTTCATGTCCACACCAATGTATCAGATGGGGTGGACGGACCGGAATTCATCATTCAGAAGGCAGCGCGGCTACGGCTGCAGGCGGTTGCGATTACAGATCACGACGCTGTCGGGGGCATTCAGCCGGCCCAGCAAAAAGGTAAAGAGCTGGGGATCGAAATTATTCCAGGGATCGAACTGAGTACGTTCGATGGCCAGTACGATATTCATATTCTCGGGTATTTTATCGATGCCTCGGACGAAGGGATCCGAAACTACGTCCTTTTTTTGCAGGATGAGCGGAGGCGCCGGGCCGAAAAGATCGTCCAGAAACTGCACGAGATGGGGGTTCGGCTGCGCATGGAACTGGTATGGGAGAAGGCGGGCCGGGGGTCTATTGGGCGGCCGCATATCGCCGAGGCTCTGATGGAAGAAGGGTACGTCCTCTCGTACGATGAAGCCTTCTACCGCTATCTTGCAGAGGGGAAACCGGCATACGTACCCAAATACAAGATATCGCCACGGGAAGGGATTGAGCTCATCCACCGGGCGGGGGGGCTGGCCTTCATTGCTCATCCTGGCATGGGGCTAAACCTGGATGTGCTGATCAACTACATCCGTATTGGGATTGACGGGATTGAAATTCAGCATCCCAAGCATTCTCTGCGCACCATTAACGAGCTGTACCAGCTGGCTATTAAGCAGGGATTGCTGGTGAGCGGAGGTTCCGACAGCCACGGTGAACGCAACGGCGAAGACACCATGGGGCTATTCAATGTACCCTATCAGTTTGTCAAAGAAATGAAGAAAACGCTGGCCCTAATGCGAAAGGATAGCTGAAATGGGTTTCCGTATTTCCCGGTATGTGGTAGGACCGTTTGCAACAAATTGCTACTTTGTCTGGGACGAAGGGGAGCGCAAGGTGGCCATTGTAGATCCTGGCGGCGATGCGGATCTGCTCCTGGCCGAACTGGACGCCATGAAACTGGAGCCGGCTGCCATACTGCTCACCCACGGACATATTGATCACCTGATGGCGGTTCCGGAACTGAAGGGCCGATTTGGTGTGCAGGTCTTTGCCCACGCCGAGGAACGGCCCATTCTGGAATCCGCACCCATGCAGGCTGAAATGTTCCAGCTTCCTTACCGGGAGGTGCCACAGGTGGATGAATGGCTCCAGGACGGAAGCGAGGTCCGTCTAAACTCGCTGACATTTCGTGTGATTCACACGCCTGGTCATTCGCCTGGGGGATGTTGCTTCCAGCTGGACCGGGTCATTTTTGTGGGCGATACTCTGTTTGAAGCATCCATTGGCCGGACCGATTTGCCAGGGGGGGACCACGAACAGCTGCTCCGGTCCATCCGCGAACGGCTTTTCGTACTGGACGACGATGTGGAGGTATATCCGGGGCACGGCGAGAAAACGACCATCGGAAAGGAGAAACGGTTTAATCCATTTCTGTGAGGTGAAGTATGAAGGACTTTTTATCCATGATTCTTGACCGGAAAGGTCGGGAGAATGAAATACATCATCCTGTTACTCTCGACGATGTGAAGAAAAATCCTATTGTGGAAAGCTATCTGGCTGCCACGGACCGTCATATGTCGTATCTCGGCTATATTGAACACGGGAAGCGGCACGCCAGCCTGGTGTCATCCATTTCGTACAACATCCTGCGACGGCTGGGCCGGTCTGAACGTGAGGCAGAACTGGCTGGAATCGCCGGCTACCTGCATGATCTGGGCAGCCTGATCAACCGGCATGATCACGCAAAGGCCGGGGCCCTGCTGGCCAACCAGATTCTTCTGGGAATGGGGATGAACCCGCGCGAGGTGGCCGAAATTGTGGCTGCCATCGGTAACCATGATGAAAACTCCTTTGAACCAGTGAGCGGTATCACCGCCGCGCTGGTTCTGGCGGACAAATCCGATGTCCACCGTTCCCGCGTACGGAGCAACGAAACCGACAAATTTTCTATTTACGACCGCGTCAATTATTGGTTCTGGCGGACAAATCCGATGTCCACCGTTCCCGCGTACGGAGCAACGAAACCGACAAATTTTCTATTTACGACCGCGTCAATTACGCCGTTGAAAATTCCTTCTTGCGGGTGGATTCCGATCAGCGGGAAATTTTGCTGGAGCTGACGATCGATACGGAGATCTCCCAGATCAT
>MTOL01000031.1 GCA_002011685.1 Deferribacteres bacterium JdFR-76 | reverse complement strand
TCAGGTCAATGACCGTGGAGGGTTCAAACCCAAGCAGGCCGCAGTCGAGGATCAGATCCACCTTGTCTCCCAGTTCTTCCAGAATTTTTTCCGGGTCGTTCAGAATGTCCTGACCGGATAGGTTGGCCGAGGTACTGATGATGGGATTGGGGAACTCCTTAAGCAGAAGCATACAGATTTTGTTGTCCGGAATGCGAATGCCAACGGTACGTTTGTTTACGGGGGCAATACGGCGCGGAACCATCCGGGTGGCCGGCAAAACAACCGTATACGGGCCGGGAAAGATCCGCCGCATCAGGCGGTACGCATCATCCGAAACATGTGCGTATTTGCTGATCTCTTTCAGATCCGGCACAATAAAACTGAGGGGCTGTTTTCTGGATTTTCCTTTCAGTTCATAAATCCGGTCGATGGCCTTTTTGTTGAAAATGTCGCACCCAATGCCATACACGGTGTCGGTTGGATAGACGATGACGCCTCCGTTGGATAGGACTTCAGCCGCCTTTCGGATAAAGCGTCCTTGCGGGTTGTCCGGATTTATTTTAAGAACCTCGGCCATCGGTCTTCCCTCCCTCAAAGGGTTTCGGAAAAGGAAAATGCAGTTTGTACGTTTCTCTCTGCCATCTTTTGCCCTAAAGTTAGCGCTATGAAACTCCCGATGCAAGTGCTTTATACACGGGGAGGAAGGGTCTTCGGGTATACGCCCAAAAAAATTGCCGGAAAAAAAGGGGGACCTATCGTATAATAAATAAAAAGTCAAACAAAAGATTTTGGTACGATGCTGAAGATTGTTGCCGACGGCAATATTCCATTTGTCGAGGAGGCTTTTGGTCCTCTCGGAGAATTGCGGCTATACCGGAGCCGGCAGATCCCCCGCCAGTGGCTCACAGATTGTGAAGTGTTGGTTGTGCGTTCCGTGAGTCGTGTCGATCGCTCGCTGTTGGAAGGTACGTCCGTGCGGATGGTCTGCACAACGACGACCGGGACGGACCATGTGGATCTTGATTATTTGAGAAAGTCAGGGATTGCTTTCGCGAACGCTGCCGGTTGCAATGCCGTTTCTGTGGTGGAGTACATTGCCGCGGCTCTGTTCGAACTGGCGGAGGAACTGGCATTTGCACTGGACCATATGACGCTGGGAATCGTTGGGGTGGGCAGGATTGGAAGCAGGGTATGGAAAATGGCAGAAGGGCTGGGAATAAAAACGGTACTGAATGACCCTCCGCTGGCAAGGAAAACCGGTAGCCCTCTCTATCGGCCTCTCAGTGAAACGCTTCAGGCGGACATTATCACCCTGCATGTACCGCTGACACACCAGGGGCCAGATGCAACCTACCATCTTTTTGGTGCAGATGTACTTTCAAAGATGAAACCTGGGAGCATCCTGATTAACACGTCACGGGGACCTGTGGTAGAAAACCAGGAATTAATAAAGTTTATTCGGAATGGGCATATTCGGGCGGCTGTTTTGGATGTCTGGGAAAATGAACCGCAAATTAACACGGCTCTTTTGAAAGAAGTAACCATTGGAACACCGCACATTGCAGGGCATTCTTTTGATGGGAAGGTGAGAGGAACGTGGTATGTTTACAAACATGTGTGCCGGCATTTTGGGATTGAACCCGTTTGGAAAATGGAAGACCACCTTCCGGTACCAGATCCGGAAATGCTGGAAACGGGAGGTGGGTACAGGAGCTGGCAGGAAGAGCTTGGTGATTTGATTCGGCAGGTTTACCGGATTCGCGAAGATGATCAGAATCTCCGGCAAATACTGAAAATTCCGGAGGAAGAAAGACCGGCATTTTTCGATAAGCTCCGAAATGAGTATCCTATTCGGCGGGAGTTCGGCGCCTATCGCGTAAAAGTACGGAAACATGACGCCTTGAAGGAGAAAATTGCAACGCTGGGGTTTGGAATTGCAGATTGAAAAGAGAGGAGAGAAGTTGAATAAGGGCAAAATTTATTTGAAATTGGAAAGATGCTAACATATATTTTTTGTCGTTTTGAATGGTGGGAGTAGCTCAATGGTAGAGCACCAGGTTGTGGCCCTGGTGGTTGCGGGTTCAAGTCCCGTCTCTCACCCAAAAATATGGAGCGTGTGTCCCCATCGTCTAGTGGCCTAGGACTCAGGATTTTCGATCCTGCAACGGGGGTTCGACTCCCCCTGGGGACGCAAAAAAGGCGGGCTATGCAAGCCCGCCTTTTTCTATTTGGTACCGTGATTTTTTGTTTTAAGCTGTAACATGCCTTCCGGGGTTAGCCGGCTGAGAATTTTTCTTCCAAGGGAGCCGGATTCATCATTTCATTCCAACGCAGGGAGGGTTTTCAAGTACAAATTCTGAAAAAAATATTTCTTGCCTTTTTTGCGCAAAAAGTGTATTTTGCGCAAGCATCTGTATTCCAGGGTCAATATTGAACAGGGAGGAGGTCATGGTTCGTGCCGTCCGTGTGGTCCGTTCAGTTCACGCCAAAAGATTTTTTATTTGTTTTGCAGTTGTCGGAATCCTGGGGGGGACATTCTTTGGAGGTGTTAACAAGCCCGTTTTTGGCCAGGTGGAAACCGCCATGGATACTGTTTTTGCTCGCAAAGTCCGCGAGTACACCACAGATCCGCGCTTTCTGAGCGATCTGGTAGATCATCTTCCGGAAGTCCCGGGAATCCCATCTCCGAGAGATTATTTTGGCGACATTATTGGTGCCCCCGGAGTGCTCCATTACACCGAAGAGATTTATGGCTATCTGGCTGCGCTGGCCAAAGCATCGCCCAGGGTGTTGTTCCGGGAGATTGGCGTTACAGAAGAAGGACGTAAGATGGTGGAATGCATTATTGCGGAAGAAGAGACCCTAAAGGAGCTGGAAAAATACAGGCGGTTCCTGAATCAGCTGGCAGATCCGCGGAAGATTTCTCCCGAACAGGCCCAAAAAATTATACAGAAGGGGAAGCCCATCTATTACGCCATGGGAGGGCTGCATTCTCCGGAGACGGGGAGTCCCGAAATGTTGATGGAACTGGCGTACCGGCTGGCGACTGAGGAATCGACGCTGATCCGGGAGATCCGGAAGAACCTGATTTTCATTTTTGTTCCAGTTGCCGAGCCGGACGGCCGGGACCGCATGGTGGATATCTATCAGTACAGAAAAGACCATAACGGTGTGGGACCCAGCCTGATTTACTGGGGGCACTATGTAGCCCACGACAACAACCGCGATGGTTTTGGTCTTGCCCTGAATCTGACGCGGAATGTGCTGCGCTCTTTTCTCTACTGGAAACCAACGGTTATGCATGACCTTCACGAATCGGTTCCCTACCTGTATGTTTCGACAGGTACGGGACCGTACAACGAATACATTGACGCCATTACCATCGATGAGTGGCACAATCTGGCTCATGAGGAGGTCACGGAATTGACCAAGCGAGGCATGCCCGGTGTTTGGACGCACGGTTTTTATACAGGCTGGGCCGCCAATTACCTTATGTGGATTGCCAACACCCGCAATGCGGTCGGGCGGTTTTACGAAACATTTGGAAACATGATCCCGGAGACGGTGGAACGCAAATTGCCCAGGCGGAGCACATCACGGGAATGGTACCGGCCCAACCCGCCGCTCAGGAAAGTTCAGTGGTCCATGCGTAACAATACGAACTACATGGAAACGGGAGTGCTCGTAGCTTTGCACTATGTGGCCCGACACCGGCAGAGATTTCTGGACAATTTTTACCGGAAAAGCAAAAAGGCGGTGGAAAAGGGAAGGAAAGAGAAGCCCTACGCTTATGTCATCCCGAAAGAACAGCGGCGCTACCTGGCTGCGGCCGATCTCGTTAACCTGCTGCTGGCTCAGGGGCTGGAAATCCATGTTGCAGATGAAAATTTTCGCTGGAAAGAACCAGGAAAGAAGGGAAAAGAAAAGAAAGAAAAATACCGCCGGGGAAAAAAGGGAGATTATATAATCCGGCTCGATCAGCCCTATCGGACGCTGGCCAGAATCCTGCTGGACCGCCAGAATTTTCCCGCTGATCAAAGGGCGCCGTACGATGACACCGGCTGGACGCTTCCGCTTTTGCGGCAGGTGCAATGTTTTGCAGTGAACGATTCGGCAATTTTGGCTGTAAAAATGCATGTATTGGCGGATTCCGTGCGGGTTGCCGGGCGGCTGAAGGGAAAAGGAAAATATTATCTGGTGAATAATACCACCGAGGACCATTTTGCTCTGTTACGCTTCCGGTTGGAAGGTGTAAAAGTGTGGGCGGCAGAAGAACCTTTCAAGGCAGCGAAAAGGGAATTTGCTGCGGGGTCCTATATTATTCCGGCAGAAGGCAATCCGCCGGGGCTTTACCAAAAACTGGCGTCTCTTGCCCGGGAGCTGGGGCTGGAAATTGTGGCTGTTTCGCGGAAACCGGAAGTGCCCACCCATGAAGTGGAACTTCCGCGGATTGCACTGGTTCACACGTGGGTTGCTACACCACAGGATGCCGGCTGGTGGAGGCTGGCGTTTGACAGAATTGGTATCCCGTACACTTACCTGGCCGAGCAAGATCTGGCACATACGGATCTGAGCCAGTTCGACGTAATTATTCTTCCAAGAACGTGGGCCAATACCCAGCGGCTGATTGCTGGAACGACGGATGTGGGCGATCCCATTCCCTGGAAGCGTACCGAGAAGTACCGGCATATCGGAACGATCGATGAAACGGATGATGTCCGCAAAGGCATGGGATACGACGGTGTGAAGAATCTGGCTCGTTTTATCCGCAGGGGAGGCGTATTCATTACGGAAGGCAGTACCTGCTCATTTCCCATCGATGTTGGGCTGGTGCGGAGGGTGAGCATCCGGCGGACCCAGAAACTTCTGGCGAGGGGGACCGTTTTGCGGTCAAAGATTGCTGATCCAAAAAGCCCCATTACTTACGGATTTCCGGATACCCTGGCGGTGTACTTCAACCGCGGGCCGGTGTTCCGCATCAACAAATCGGTTGGGAATTATCTGACGCCTGACTGGCTGAAAGATGAGATATGGTACAAAGAAGTGCCGCGGGTGGTTCTTTCTTTTCCCAAAAAGCGGCTGCTTCTGAGTGGGGTTTTGCGGGGTGAGCAGGAGATGGCAGGCGCACCGGCTGTAGTAGATGTTCCGGTTGGGGATGGCCATGTGGTACTTTTTGCAATCCGGCCGTTCTGGCGCTGGGAAACGCATGGAAGCCACGCCCTTGTCTGGAACACCATTCTGCATTGGAATGACCTCCGGACGGGATGGCCGGAGCGAAAGGAGGAAGAACAGGAGGAGCGGGGTTACCGGCCTGGTGATGCGGTTCACTGGGATCTGCTTCTGGCTCCCTGGATGCAGCAAGAGGAGCTCAAACAGTAGCAGGCAGAGAGGGCAGATGGGCTGCCATCAGGAAACGTCCTCATCCGGTGGAATGGGGGCTTTTTCTACAATAGGAAGGGTTACGACTTGAGGAGGGAGGGTGTAAAAATGAGGTGCAAAAGCCGTTTCGGGTATAAAAGTTTCGTCTTCGTCCTAGGATTGCTCGTTTGCGGGTTGCCCGTGGAGGCAAAGGACGGGCTGAAGGTGTACATTTCTGTGGATATGGAGGGCATTACCGGGGTGGTAACGCCGGATCAACTTGGGCCTTCAGGCTTCGAATATGCA
>MTOL01000199.1 GCA_002011685.1 Deferribacteres bacterium JdFR-76 | reverse complement strand
AACCTGCTGCCCGCGTTCCACATACAGCAACAAATCCCGCCAGTCTTCTGGAGAGCCCAGGCCGTAGATGCAGGAAACCGATGCCACGATAATCACGTCATCCCGTTCCAGGAGGGCGCTGGTCGCCTTCAGGCGAAGACGGTCAATCTCCTCGTTGATGGAGGCATCCTTTTCAATATAGGTATCGGTGGTGGGAATGTAGGCTTCGGGCTGGTAATAGTCGAAATAGCTAATGAAATATTCCACCGCATTTTCCGGAAAAAAATTCTTGAACTCTCCGTAAAGCTGGGCCGCCAGTGTTTTGTTGTGGGAAATAACCAGAGTGGGACGGCCGTAATTGGCAATGACATTGGCAATGGTAAATGTCTTGCCGGATCCGGTGACTCCCAGCAGGGTCTGGTATTTTTTTCCCTGGAAAAGGCCTTCCGTCAATTCACGGATCGCTTTCTCCTGGTCGCCCTGCGGCCTTAAATGGGTTTTCAGTTTGAATCTGGCCATCGCTCCGCTGATTCTCCTTTTCAAAAATTGAATATACGGGTGGCCTTCTGGAAAATCAAGCTGAATGCGGATGCAGGATAAAGCAAAAGCGGGATCTGCCACAGAGGATTTTCAGCAAATGCCCCATTATTCGGGAGAAATGTCCTTTTCGGCGGCGGCCGGGGTTAGGACCCCCAGAAGTTCTTCCGGGCTGCGGATAAGGTAATCCGGATCATACTGCCGGAGCTGTTCCACGGGTGTGTATCCCCAGCCTACTGCACAAACATCCACACCGGCTGCTTTGGCGGCCCGAATGTCGTATTCCGTATCCCCGACCATCAGTGTGCGGCGGGCATCGGTTCCGGCAATGTGCATGGCTTTCAGTATCGGGTCTGGGGCGGGTTTCTGGCGGTCCACGGCCTCCGGTCCCAGAATCTCGACAAACAGGTTCGCAACCCCAAGGCCGGTGAGAATCTGGCGGGAAAACCGTTCTGGCTTATTGGTAACCACCAGAAGTTGGAAGCCGTTCTGCGCCAGCTCATCCAGCAGTTCTGCCATGCCCGGAAAGAGACGCGTTGTATCCAGCAGATGCTGCGCGTAAATTTCACGGAAATGCTTGATCACCTTACCCATGTCTACATTCTTCTGTTCCGGCGTCAAATGGCGAACAAACAGATCGGGTCCCGGGCCGATGGCCTTTTTGGCTTCTTCCAGAGAAATAGGCTGCAGCCCGTATTGCGCACGCAAAAGATTCATGCTTTTATGTACGTCCGGAGCCGTATCGGCCAGCGTACCATCCAGGTCAAAAATGATCAGCCGGTAGCGCGTGTTCTGCACAGATCGTTCCTCCTTTTCCAGCATTCTTCACAGATTGATTAAAGAATAACACTTTTTCCGGACCGTTGCCAGAAGTATTGCCAATTGCAGTTGACTCTTGAATCTGGCTTGTAACCGGGCTCCACAAAATGGCGAAAACAGCGCGGCGTTGCAGGATGGGATGTTCCCCAAACAGGAGGAATGCCGGAAAAGCCGGTATGACGGGTCAAAACCCGCTTCGATCCATGGATCTTTTTCCCGGATAAGGCGAGAAGACACCGCGCCCGTGGCCTGTTTCCGGTGGTGTGCTACCGGCCCCACAAACCGCCACTGCCCTTGGCACCGGGACGGCCCGTTTTCCCCGGCGGGCAAAAAATCCGCCTTACTCCCAGGATCTGTTCAGCCCAAACCGGCCGCCGCCCCGCTGTTGCTACGCCCTGGGCACAACCCCAATCCCCGGTCGGTCGGTCAGCAACAATTTGCCGCGGCGCACCTTTACGCCATCAAACGGATCGTTGGTAATCAACAGATTGCCATCCAGGTCGGCAAAATCTACCAACGGTGAAATGCTGGCAGCTGCCGAAATGGCTACGGATGTTTCGATCATGCAGCCCAGCATGATTTTCATCCCCAGAGAGCGGGCCATCCAGATCATCCGTAGGGCCTCCTGCAGCCCCCCGGCCTTCATAAGTTTGATGTTTACTCCATCGAAGGCTTCGGCCAGTTTCGGGATGTCGGAAGCGCGCTTCACACTTTCATCTGCAATAATTGGAATTTCCACCCGGTCCCGTAGCCAGCGCGTCTCCTCCAGCATGGTGGATGGCAACGGCTGTTCCACAAATTCCACACCCTGGGACACCAGCCACCTGATTTTTTCCAGGGCCTCTTCTTTGGATTTCCACCCCTCGTTGGCATCCACGCGCAGAGGTTTCTCGGTGACGGCACGGACAGCAGCAATAATTTCCTCATCGTTTTTGAGTCCAACCTTAATTTTGAGGACGGGAAAATCCGCCGCCTCGCGCACCTTTTGTTGAATCACCTCCGGCGTATCGATACCAATGGACATGGTGGTGATGGGCGTCTTCTTTTTATCAAGCCCGAGAAACCGGTAAAAAGGAAGTCCGGCGGCTTTCGTCACCCAATCCATCAGCGCAATATCCAGCGCCGCTTTGGCAGCCGTTTGTTCCTCGGCCAGTTCCTGAATGGCCTGTCCGAGATCCACATAGTGCCACGGCTCCGCTTTTTCAAAGAGCGGAATTGCCTTTTCAATCACTGCCACGGTCGATTCCACAGTCTCATTGTAGCGGATGTTGGGCGCTGCTTCGCCGTATCCTACAAAACCATCCTTTTCCACGCGAACAATAACATTTTGCTTGAACTGGCTGGACCCCCGGGCGATAGTCCAAGTGTGTTTTAGATCCAACCGCTTCACCTCATAGCGAAGCTTCATGCCTGTTCCCCTGCGGGTACGGCCAAAAAGGCGCGGTACAAACACCATGGGCGCGAATGCCACACTTCCGGCTCCCTTCAAAAATGTTCTCCGTTTCATCAGCTGGACTCCTCTACTTTTCAAAAATCCGCTTGGCAATTTGAAAAGTCTCGTGCCGGTATGGGCTGTAAATGGGACTGAACGGGTCAAAACTGCTGATGTGCACATCCCCATCGGAATGAATATAGAGCTGTCCTCCAAGGGAAATGGCCACATGGGTGATGCGGTTAGGCTTCGGCCCGAAAAACAGCATATCGCCGGGTTTGAAATTCTTCATCATGGCATCGGGTTTGACTACCTTTCCTTCAATGTTGACCATCTGATTGGCATCACGCGGGAGCTCGAAGTTGTTCAGCCGGAATACAGTCTGGACAAATCCGGAGCAATCGAATCCGAAAGTGGACGTGCCTCCCCACAGATACGGCGTCCCGAGAAACTGCTTGGCGGTCTTCACAATAGATTCCGGCGTGGCTTTCCGGCGAGAAAATTCTTCCATTGTCAGAACGCTCTCGCGGCGAACATACCCGACCCGGTTGTCCGGCAATTTGACCCGAACATACCTGCCAGCACCGGCGATTTTCACCAGCTGACATCCTGGCACAAGCCGGACAAGGGTTTCCGCCTGTTCGGACGGCCGCTTGCGCACCCGGTCTTCCTTCACCACTATTAGACGAGGCGCCCGGACCCACAGCGCCGCGCGGATGGAATCCATCTTCGTCAGAGATGCACCGCTTACCCAGCCCAGATAGCGGTCCCAGTTCTGGATGAAGTAATGACGATTGCGCACTTTGTACAGACGGACCACCGTTCCCAGAAGCGTCTGGTTGACCAGCTCCGCCTGATGCTTCGGCTCCTTCCGCATGTTAGCCACCGCCACATTTACAATCCCCCAGGTAATGCTGAACAGCTGTTTTTCGGGAAGAACGGCAATGGAATCCACGATATCAAATTTACCGGCGTAGCGCTTCAAAGAATCCAGCAGAACCCTGTGAACCTCCGGGCGGATCAGCTCCCCCCGCAGCACCAGGCGCTTTCCGCTGCGAACCACGCTTACGTCAAAGAGATCCAGACGCGGATCGGGAGAAAGAGCCTTCTTTACGTGCTCAACCGTCTTCAGAACTTCCTCCGGAACTTTCGTGCCTGGAGCTGTACAGGAAAGCCATGCAGAAAGGAGTACAAGAACCGCAAGGCTACCTGTTGCGGCACAGAACACGGATCTTCGCCGGCCAATTACAGAGCGGCTATGCCTTTTCCCGTTGAGTGTCATTCCCCTTGCCTCCTCATTTGGTCATCTGCAGCGGATCATCATTTGTTCGCTTAACAAACCAACTTAAAAAATTTAATCCGTCCAGGCGTGAGAAGCAAATAGAGATTTCCCTTTCCGGGACGATGATGGCTTCTTTTTCAATCATCCGGCGACTGTTAGCGGAAAATCCTGTGCCGCTGTGCTATGTGGTTGTCCGCCGGTACCAGTCGGATTCCGATTCATAGGATGTGCGCAGACGTTTCCGGGCCTGATGGCGTCGCATCGCCAGATCGATCAGTTCATCCAGCAGCCGGGAAAAAGGTAGGCCGCTTGCCTCCCATAGTTTGGGATACATGCTAATCATGGTAAAGCCCGGAATGGTATTGATTTCGCTTACATACAGCTCATCGCCGCGCATCAGAAAATCCACCCGTGCCATCCCTTCGCAACCGGCCACCTGGTATGCCCGGATGGCCAATTCCTGGATCCTTTTTACCGTCTCTTCCGGCAGGGGAGCCGGAATCAGCAGCTTCGATCCGTCGTCCACATATTTGGCTTCATAATCGTAAAATTCACGGGATGGGATGATCTCACCGGGCAAAGAGGCCCTGGGCGATTCGTTCCCCAGCACCGAGATCTCGATCTCCCGTACCGGTTCGATCCCCTGCTCCAGAATAATCTTCCGGTCGTACTGAAAGGCGAGTTCAATGCCTGTGCGTAGTTCGCCGCGATTATGGGCTTTGGTAATCCCCACACTGGACCCCAGATTGGCCGGTTTGACAAAAATGGGATAGTGCAGTTTTGTCTCGATTTCTTTGATCTCTCCTTTCACATGCAGAGGGTTCTGCTCCTGCGTATAGGAGAGAAATTGCACCACCGGCAAACCGGCAAACCGCAGGAGGGTTTTTTGAACCACTTTGTCCATTCCCACCGCCGATCCCAGCACACCTGCCCCTACATACGGAACATCCATCAGCTCAAAGAGTCCTTGAATGGTGCCGTCTTCGCCGAACGTTCCGTGCAATACGGGAAAAAACAGATCAATGGCAGGAGAATAGCGGAACGAAACATTGCCCCCGTTTTCCTCCACGATCAGCAATCTGGATTCTTCCGGCTCCGGAAAGACGGCGCAGCGGAAACGGTCCGGTACGGTGTTTTCTTTTAACCACTCCAGAGCTTTCTCATGAACAATCCAGCGGCCGTCTTTGGAGATCCCGATCGGTACAACCCGGTACCGTTCCGGATCCAGCGCTTTCAGAATGCTGGTCGCTGAGACGAGCGACACTTCATGCTCGGCCGAACGGCCACCGAAGACGACGCCAACGGTAAGTTTTCCCACAAAATCCTCCCGATGCAGGCCCTGGTTATTTTTTCACGAGCTGAATATCGCCCCTTTCCTGCAGTTTTTCAAAAAAACGTTTTACCTGGTCCATGGGAACAGGGCCAAACTCGGCACTCACACCATTGCGGATTTCCAGAAGGGTTCGCTTTCCGTTCACAAAATAGCGGAGCTCCTGCTGAACCCCGCGGCTCAGCTTCACACCCGGAACTCCGCTGCGGAAAAAGCGGCGGAAAATGGACCCCAGGTTTCCCTCCTCCGGAAGCGGCCGCTCCACATCCC
>MTOL01000198.1 GCA_002011685.1 Deferribacteres bacterium JdFR-76 | reverse complement strand
TTACGTTCACGCGGCTGGTCATGTAAATTACCTTCTCGCCCGAAGAATGACGCAACCCGGCATCCAGTCCGGCCGCCTCTCCAAACGTGGTACGCATCCGGATCAACCGGACGTTTCGATGGCGGGAAAGAAATTCTTCCACCACTCGGGAGGTATGATCCTGACTGCCGTCATCGACACAGATAATTTCCCATTCTTCCCCATAGCGCTCCAGTCCGCGAACCAGCGCTTCCAGAATGGTCCGGGCCCGGTCACCATCATTGTACAGCAGCAGGATCGCTGAAATAAGCGTTGTGGCCGATTGGCTGGAACGCTCCTCCACACGCTCTCGGTTTACCACACTTGCATGATTGGAAGTCATGGGCTCACTCTTTAATGTTTGCCAGATACAGTTTTCTTTTCCGACCCGTAATAAATATCAGGTTGGCGATCAACCCCAAAAAAATAAACTGAAGCCCNCCCGCCGTAAACACCAGTGCAATGCTGATCAGCACATTCATCTCTTCCGGTCCATACACTCCGCGGAGCATCCCCTGAAAAACACCCACAATCGCCAGAAAGGCCATAAAAAGAAACGCAAGGGCAATCTTCCCGAAAAAATGTAGCGGCTTTTTCAGATACTTGATGAAAAGATTTAAAGATAGCAAATCCATAATCACCTTAAAAGTACGGGTAATGCCGTATTTGGACCGTCCGTACTTCCGCGGATGGTGATTTACCGGAATTTCTGTTATTCGGGCCCCCTCAATCCGGGCCAGAGCTGGCAGAAAGCGGTGGAGCTCGCCGTACAGATTGATCCGTTTCACCACATCTTTCCGGTAGGCCTTCAGGGCACAGCCCGTGTCGTGAAGATTCACTTTGGTTACCGAACAGATAATCCGGTTTGCAATCCTGGATGGTACCTTCCTCAGCAGAAGCTTGTCTTTTCGGTTTTTCCGCCAGCCGCTGACCAGATCATATCCCTCCTCCAGCTTTTCCAGCAGTTTGGGAATATCCCGCGGATCGTTCTGCAGATCACCATCCATGACAATAATCACATCGCCGGCGGCCAGCTCAAACCCGGCATCGGTAGCAGCGGACTGCCCGCAGTTGTTGCGAAACTTGATGACTTTCACATGAGCATCTCTCTGGGCGATTGCCTTCAGCCTCGGGTAAGTCTCGTCGGAGCTGCCATCATCGATGAAAATAATTTCATATTCTTTTCCAAGCCCCGAAAGGACTTCATCCAGAATGTCGTACAGCGGCTGGACGTTTTCCTCTTCGTTATAAAGAGGAATAACTACGGAGATGTCGATGTGACTTTCCCGCACTTTCACGCGTCAAAATGCTTTTGCAACCAGAGCTCAAGGACCGCCAGAGCCCACAAACGGTGCGAATGATTAAACTTTTTGGACAGGTGCTGCTCAAACAGTGTTTGAACAAACGCCGGCCGGAAGAGCCCCCGCCTTTTCAGGTTTTGTTCCGAAAGAACATCCTGCAGAAAGGCGCGGACCTCGTCTGAATACCGGATCCAGTTTTTCATGGGCACACTGTGCCCCAGTTTGTCTTTGCGAAACACAATTTCATCGGGAAGGATTCCTTCCATTGCCTTTTTCAGGATGTATTTTGTATCCTCGCTGGACCGGATTTTAAGGCGGCTTGGAATGGTCGCCGCATATTCCACCAGGCGGTAATCAAACATCGGAAAGCGCGGTTCGATCCCAAAGGGCCTGAGCTGGTTCATCCGCATCAGATAGAATTTCACAACGGTGTAATAGTCCCCGTAAAGGGATCGGCTGAGGAAATCCGGGCCGTCCGCTTCCTCGTAGATTTTTGCCATTGCGGGCAGCGGGTCAAAATTCCGGATCCAATCCCAGGCCGATGCTTCCAGCCCCTGCATGAGCTCCTGCTCGGTATAATAGATGCGCCATCGGTTGCTGTACAGGGTTGGTGGGAAATTGGCACTGTACGCAAAGCGTTTCGCTTTTACTGGGAAGCTTTTTTTCTTATCCGAATCCGAAAACTGGCTGAAGAACCAGAAAATGGGAACTTTGACGGCGGCCGGAACGCGGTCGATAATGCGGGCCACACGGTCCGCAATATATACCGGATGTCCGGCAAACAGTTCGTCGCCGCCATCACCGGTAAGAATGTAATCCACAGTCTCCGCAGCTTCCGTCCCCAGTAGAAACGTGGCCACCTCAATGCCAATGTCGGAAAACGGCTCGGGCATCTGCTCCGCCAGTTTCTCGATTAGCAGACTTTTCTGCGGCGGAAATTCCACCAGATGGTGGTTGGTACGGTATGCTTCACTCATAATCTGAGCGTAATGGCTTTCGTCAAACGATTCCCCCCGGCAGCGGAACGAGAAAGTGTGCAGGCCGCTATCGATTACTTCGGAACTCAGTCCAACAACGGTACTGGAATCCATACCTCCACTGAGGAAGGCTCCGGCCCGGCCGGCTTTTCCATTGAGCCGGGAATGTACGGCACTTCGCAGCAGCCGGCGCAGGTCCTCTACGGTCTCCTCTTCGCTACGGCTTTCATTCCAGAGGTACGATAGCCGCCAGTATTTGCGCGACGTAAGCTCGTTCCCGTCAAAACTCAGCACACTGGACGGTTCCACCTTCAGAAGATCGCGGATGATCGTATTTTCCAGAGGATTGTAGTTAAAAAGAAAATAGGTATACAGCCCCTCTGGATTGAGCTCTCTGGGCACAAAATCATTTTTCAGAAGAAAGAGCGGGCTGGAACAGAAAATCAGCGTGTCCTTATTGTGGTAGTAATACAGCGGCTCAACACCAAAATGATCCCGGAACAAATGCAGCTTCCGGGTTTTCGCATGAAAGAACGCACCAGCAAAATGCCCATTCAGTCTCGAAAGAACGGAGAAATCTTCCTGGGTAAAATTGCGGAAGAGCTTCTCCATCAACTCCCGGTGAACGCCTGCCCCTTTCCCGCTGCCGGAATCCGTCCTGCCCTCTTCAAAGAGATGCCCGCAAAAGAGAAGCAGCGAACCGTCCTCCGGAAACCGGTGTACAATTTGCACGGGCGGTGAGGCCGATGAAGCTTCTTTCTTCGCAAAAAAGGCAGCGGCTGTGCTCTCCGCTCTGGAAAATTCCGGTTCCTTTTCAAAAAAGGAGAGGATACTTTTTTGACGGTCCAGCCCCTCCGCAGAAAACAACCCAAAAATCATAAACCGCTCTCCAGAATCATGCCAACCTCACTCTGCCGGCACACCTATGAACCCTTCTTTTCTTTCCCTTCTCTCCGGTCACGAAGCACCTTTGCCGGAGTTCCCACAGCGATAGCAAAATCGGGAATTTCTCCATTCACCACTGCATTGGCACCGATAATGCAATCGCGGCCAATCACGGAGCCATCCAGCACCACCACATGGGCGCCCAGCCAGCAGTTCTCGCCAATCACAATTCCTTTGGACGTGCGTCCCTGGAAAAGTACGGGCACATCCGTCCGGTCAGCAATATGATCACCACCCACCAGATACACGTACGAAGCAAAGAGATTGTTCTTCTTGACCACAATAGAGCTGAGGGAGGAAATAACACAGTTAAAGCCGATGTTCACGTTGTCTTCCAGGACGATATCTCCGTCGTGGCAGGTGAGGATGGTATTTTTGCCGATGAAAACGCCATTACCAATGGTAATTCCCTGATTTCCATCTCCTTTGGCATCCAATACACAGTTGTCGTCAATCACCACGTTATCACCGATGCGGATTTTGGAGGGATGGCGAAACGTCACATTCACACCAAAAGCCACGTTTCGGCCTACTTTGCCCAGAATCAGCGGGTAAAGCTTGCTGCGCAGCAGCAGGCCAAGGGCTCCGGGAACCCAGCTGCAAAGCGTCATCACCAGTTCGTACTTAAGAAGTTTGAAAAACCCCTTTTCGCCCAGGAACAGTTCCTGGTACTTTTCCATTTTGGATTTCCGTTCGTCCAGGAGGGCTTTTTGGGTATCCAGAATTTCCTTCTCCTGGCGGGTTTCTGCATTCACCTGAACACCGCTCATTGCCGCTTCTCCATTTTTTTGAAACTCTTCAATTCGTTTCCCCTGTTTGCGAAATGCCAGCAAAACTCCGCCCAAAATGCCCAGCAACAGGATCATCCCGTAGGCGATCCACGAAAAGGCAATTACCTGAGCTACGGTTGCGCCGTACGGCTTCAAAAAGAAAACGTAAAGGTTTTCCCGCAAGCCGATGGCATTGATGGAAATCGGAACCATCATTACAAAAAGGGCAATGGGAATGATAAACAGAAACTTGGTGAACGGTATATTCATCCCCAGCGCTTCGGCAATCAGCCAATAATGAACAATGACGTTGATCTGCAAAAGAAGCGACAGGAGGATCGCTCCCAAAAGGGCAGCGTTTTTGCCACGAAAATCGCGAAATGCATCCGAAAACTTCTTTGCCTGCTTTTTGATGATTTTCAAGCCTGGCAAATCAAACAATGCACCGGCTTGGGTGATGTACTTTTGCTTGGAGAAAATGAACAGCGTAAAGAGCACCATACCCGCAAACAGCCCGCCGATCCAGTACGGCAGGTTGGGAATTTTGCCGGAAAAATCCGTAGCCACAAAGATGGCTACCACGGCAAACGCCAGAAGCCCCAGCAGCCCCAGAAACCGCTCCACCAGAACCGTGGTAATCGCTTTCCCTTTCGGCAAACCGTAACGCCATGTGTCGTACGCCCGGACGACGTCGCCCCCGATGGTGGAAGGAAGAATATTGTTGAAATACATGGCCACCGCGTAGGAATTTACCAGATAGGACACCGGAATGCGCTGTCCCTGGGCTGCCAGCAGGATCTGCCACCGGTAAGCACTGGCGTAATACCCCACAGCATGCAGCGAAAACGACAGCAGCAGAAGCCGAACATCCGCTTGCCGCGCCGCTTCCCAGATATGGTCCAGTTCGGTCTGACGGAGTACCCAGTAAATCAGAAAGGCACTCACACAGAGCTTAAAAACGTTGACGACAATTTTCTTCAAAAGAAACCTCTTTTTTTATTTTTCGAACTGACCGCCGGGCACAGCTCCGCCACGTCAGTCCCATCCCCGACTGGAGACGGACCGCATGGCATCAGCAGAATCCACAACGGCACCTTTTACCTGAAGTTCAGTTCAATCCAGCCAGCCTTGTTCCTTGTACCAGCGGGCTGTAATCTCAAGCCCTTTCTTTAGCGGAACTTTGGGCTGGTACCCAAGCTCCCGTTTGGCCTTGCTGATATCAAACGCCCGATCTTTGATAAAAAAATCGACCCGCCGCCGGAAGATGGGCGGCTCAATCCGCAATGGCCGGCAAATCCATTCGCACAACAAACCTGCCGTCCACACCGGCCAGACAGGAATTTTTAGCCTGGGCACCTTTTTGCCCAGAATCCCAGCAATTAATTCCACAAGCTCGTTGAGAGTAACGTATTCTTCACCGCCGATCGTGTAGATCTGCCCCACGGCGTTTTCTTTTTCTCCCGCCAGGGCGATGCCTTCGACCAGATCTTCCACAAACGTGAGGTGGTAGAGCACTTTTCCAGAACCGATCATCCGGAACGTGCCTTTGTTAATATGGCGGAAAATCTTGAGAAACCGTGTATCCCCGGGACCGTAGATTCCCACCGGCCGGACGATCGTTACCGGAAGCCCTTTTTCCTTGA
>MTOL01000197.1 GCA_002011685.1 Deferribacteres bacterium JdFR-76 | reverse complement strand
TTTGAAATTTCCGCTTGCCGGATCTTCAAACAGAGGGTTGGCACTAAAATTGAAAAACTGATCGCAGCTATCGCCGGCGGCATTGACCCCTACCCACCAACCAACGCCAACCGGGGTACCATAAAAATCCATGCCGCCATTTCCGTATACATCATTATGACGAATCACCGAAGAGGTATCTCCGTCCATCACCACACCGCCCTGAGAATTGTTGCTGATCACGTTGCTAATCAGCTCCACCCGCGACTCCTGGGCCGTAATGCCATAGTAATTGCCTACTATGGTGTTATGCCAGATTCTTGGAGCTGACTGCCCGCTACAGTCAATGGCTGACATCCGGTTCCAGGCAAAGATATTCCGNATCACCCGGCCCCCGGACTGTGTATTGAAAACCAGAACGGACTCCACTTCGCTCTGGGAATTATAAAAGAAGAAGTTGCCCCGGATGACCGGATCGGACTGATTAACACGGATGGCGGCGTTTTTATTGTACTCGAAAAGGTTTCCCAGGATAACCGTAGTTGCGCCACCTTTACAGTCGATGGCCGTCAGGTTGTGGCCAAAATAAGAATAGCGGATTTCTCCCTTCGTTCCTACAACGGTAATTCCCACTGAAGCATGCAGAATTCTGGCAAATCGGATCACAGAGGCCGAATCTGCCTGATTCATGTATATGCCGCTCCATTCCAGTCCGGCGGTTGTATCGTATGCTGTAAAAACCACACTGTCCACCGCAGTGCCTTTGACATACAGATAGCCCTGAACAACAAAAGAAACGCCGGCATTAAATAGCAAAACAACGCCGGGTTCAATTTCGAGGCTGTCTCCTTGCGGCACAAAAAGATCTCCTACAACATGATAGGGAGATCCGGAAAGTGTCAGCGTTCCTCGCACCGCCCCACTAATGGTGGTCCCTTCCGAAACAGATGTAGTCAGAACAAAGAAGCCCAAAAGGAGAATCAATCTCATACGGAACACCTCACACCTCCTCCGCCTGTTGGATTCGACGTCAATATTTCCAGGAGATAAAGAACATGAACAATCCCGCTATAAACAGCACAGTTCCCACTACCTTTCGGTGCAAAACAGCACTATGATCGGTAAAGACCAGCCGGTTTCCCCATTCACTGAGTTTTAGCAAAACTTCCGGGAAGAACAGAAAGAGGATCGAAAAGGTCAGTGAGAGCAATCCGAGCATGTACAGCATTTCCATCCCTCCTTTCACCCTATCTGTCCACTTCACGCCATGAAAACACCTCATATCCTCCGGTTGTAGGATAATAGGGTGGGGGCGTATCCAGAAAACGTTCATCGTAATGATAGTCTTTATAATATCCTGTCCGGCCCCATGCGCTGAAAGTACCGACCGGTCCGCGTACTTTCTGGCTCAGAGAGCCCCAGAGATGGATCGTCCCTCGTGGCTCACCGATATCATAATTTTGCACATAAAAAGATGAATTTAAGGCCAGTATGGCTGCATCGATTACCACATCGTCGCGGTTGGGCGGAGTATCAGCAATCACCACATTCTTCATCGATATTAATCCCAAAATATCGTCACATCCAGGGTTTGGCTTGCCTGTGGGGGACGCATCTGCATAGACAATATCGTCTACTATGTAAATATTGTCCGTGGCAATCAGTGTAACCACACCGTTAACGGTTCCTTTGACTCGCACATCACCGCGGACATAAATAATGCCATTAAGATCCGAAAGATTGGCAGTTGCATCCTTGATATCGTAGACCTTCTTTTTATTCCACCAATATCCTTCCCAATGCCAGACATTGTAAGTAATTGTACCATCGGGATTAAATTCGATGCTTGCGTCCTTGCCAAACCGGGCGTCGATGATCAGTTCTGGGGGCTGGTCGTTCATGGCCCAGTAATTATCAATTATCTCCTGCTGGGTCGGGAAATGTACCGGTGGAGCGTTTAGCTGATACCCTTCCGCAAAGGTTGGATCGAAACCCGGTCCTTTCTTGAAACTCGAGGCGGAGCTGGTAAGCCTTCCAAGAAATGTAGGCGATCCGTAAATGGCGATCTGGTCGTTACTATGTACAGGTCCTTCCAGAACATCCCCCGTTGTAAACCAGATGGTGCCGTAGCCCTCATCGCCAGTTAGATAAGCATAGCGTCCAAACGTGTTCATGCGTACCTGAATTTCCAGATGGCGGGTCGCTCCCCCAAAGCGTCCGTAGGAATGAATGGTGTATTGCTTGATGTAATGCTGGACGTTATCGTCATGAGGATCGATTTCAACCGTGTAGGTTCCGCCGGCCAGCTCCTCATTTTGATAGAGGGTAAACACAGCGGTTCCCCCCGGCGGAGGATCCTGATACCGCAGCCAACGCAGAGCCCTTTCGAGACCGGCCTCCGCCAGCCACAGCGCCTGAGAAGTGCTCAAATGGTTCACCGCCACCCGGCTATCGGACACGCTGAGCGATATTAGACTAACCCCCAGTGCTGACAGCATGGTCACAGCAATAATGGTAGTGATAAGCGAAACGCCCGCCTCGGTTTTGACAAAACGGCGAAAAAAACGTCCCAGGCCCTTTTGAGAGCCCCCTTTGCGCTGCCGCTTCTCAATAATTTCTCGGATGTACATAGACATACAACCTCTGTTGATGATCTCCCCTGCGAATGCGAAAATCCACAGAAATGCTCCAGATGAACTCAAGAGAATCGGCCTGCACGGGTGTCACCATTTGATGTCCATCTGAAGCAAAATAGCGGAAAGTAAAATCCTCAATGCCAGTAGCCAGTTTTCTGCCATTGCGGAAGATGACACCATCCGAGTACCGGTATTCCATCTGCTGATTGCTGTAGTCCCAGTATCGAAAAACGGTATTGGTCGCCTCAATGACGCCATTCCGATTGCGGACCTGGCGCAAATCCCGGTTTAGAAAGTGAACCGCCAGCCGTGCTTCGCGCACCATATCTTTGCGGCGATCCACATATCGGTGCGCTTCAAACCCCATCAGCATAAAGCGGCTGAGGAGTCCCACCAGAATGGTGGACACCGCTATAGCCACCACCAGTTCAACCAGAGTGAAACCGGCTTGTTTGCCAGACGTTTTCATCGTTCGCACTCAATAGTTGGTAAAAATGGTCACAAGGCGNGCCACTTCTTTCTCGTTTTTCAATACCCGCACNATCACCTTTTTGTACTCCCCCAAATCAACGATCTGGGTTTGCCGCACATATCCTGAAAAGCCATCGGGGTCATATTCAACGGGATAATTCTGTGAAATGAGATAATCCGCACCCTTCGCGGCCTTGTCACTTTTGATCTGTTCCAGTTTGGCCTCTGCCAGCTGAACAGCGATGCTGATCTCTTCAGCCTCCACGGAAGAACGTATCCCTGTTCGAAACAGGGTCATAAGTGCGGTCAGGCTCACTCCCACAAACACCAGAACCAGCATCAGTTCCACGAGGGTGAACCCGCCGGAACGGCGAATGAGCGGCTTCCAAAGCCTATGCCAAAAGCGCTTCATGTTTGAAGCCTCATTATTAATTGTTCTCCGTCTGGCCCAAACGGATCAGTTCCATATGTCCTGTGTAGGGAGAAATGCGGATTGCCAGCCGATTGTTCAGTTCGATAATGTTCATTTCATTTTGTAAATCTTGCCCTGAAATTTTTGGAACACCAAGCGGGTTGAACTCCAGCACACTACTGGCCAGATCGCTTCCTGTAATAACTACCCCCTTAAAATTTCGTCGGTCAAAATCCACCACAAAATGCCCGCTTCCCATAATATTGGGCACGAACGTTTCGTCTTCCCACTTCAACATGTAGCGGTTTTCCTGAACATCAACCCGAATTTTTACTGTTTTTCCTGAGGAGATGGCGAGATCCTGTGCGTACCGAAAATCGGAAAGTGCTTTGCGGGCAGCGGCACGCAGTTTCCTTGCCAGGGGTGGTTCGGAGCTTAACCGGTAAATGGCAATGCCGGAAACGATCCCCATCACGGCGATGACAACCACCAGTTCAAAAAGCGTCCACCCCTGCTCATTCCGGATCCCCCTAAGGCCGGATTTTATTTTCACAACACCCTCCCGTATTATGGCCTACGTAAAAACACCTTTCTGCCCCGTCTTCTCTGTTCCGCTATCTCAGCTGCTGTGATTCTCACGGTTGATATGAACGGACCTCATCCGCTTAACTAAAGGCCAAAGCTCGCATCAAGCCGGCATCAAAACCGTAAAAAAGGGGAAGCCTCCGGCTTCCCCTCCCTCTAACCGCCAAAAACTGCTGGTTAATTCCGCGGATGGTTGGGGCATGTGACCGCACCCGTCGTGGCGTNATANTGCAAATTCGTTGAACCATCGGTACAGGTTGTGGTAAATCCGCTGGTCATATAGGCCTGCAGATCGTTGATGGTAGCCGGATACGCCGGATTGCCATTCGCGGCATTTTCAGCATAGGCCATGGCTGCTGCCGATTCCAGAGCCGCCTGGTTGGCCCGGCACTTGGCCGCTTTGGCCTGATCAGACAGGTTCACGAATTTAGGAACGGCCACTGCCGCCAGAATACCGATGATCACGATGACGGTGATCAGCTCAATCAGTGTGAAACCCTCTTCCCTGTGCAACTTTCTCATCATGACGTCTCCTCCTGCTTAAATTTGGAATGTCCTCCTGTTTCTTTGCCAACTTTCGCGTCCACCCTTCTATTTTCCAAAAACCATGCCACGGGCAGAAGTTCGTGCGAGAGCAGTAAAAAGCTAACCCATTGTATTATCTTATGTTACGATGCCTCCCCAAAAACCGTGCTTTCTTTTTGAAACATGCCTCAACGGTGCAACAGGCGTGCGCTGTTCCGATTCGGAACGCACCGTGCACCATCATCCGACTCTTCTCTATAAGTAGCTGATTATTCATAATTTTACATTCCTCTTTTCCATTCTGGAACAGTGTGCCGATTTGAAAACTTGCTCCACTCTACTGGATGAGGTTCATAATATTCCACATCGGCAGGAAAATGGCCAGGGCCAGAAACATGATGAAAATGGCAATGATGATGGTAAGCAGTGGCTCAATCATGGCTGTCATGCGTTTTAGCGCGTAATCCACCTCAACATCATAGTGAGCCGATATATTGGCCAGCATTTCGTCGAGAGAGCCGGACTGCTCTCCGATTGCCACCATCCGGATCACCATAGGAGGAAACAGTGCACTGCGGCGCAGCGGCCGTGCAATTCCTTCGCCCCGTTCAACTCCTTCGCTGATTTTCCGGATTTCCGACCCAATGTACACATTTCCTACAGTGTCAGCCACGATCTCCAGGGTCTGAAGAATGGGAAGGCCGCTGCGATTTAGGGTCTCAAACATTTTGGCAAAACGGGACATGGAATTTTTCAGGATCAGATCCCCAATAACNGGGATCCGAAGAATCCACTCATCCCACTGTGCCCGGCCTTTCTCAGTATTTTTCCACTGTTTGAAAGCAAACGCCGCCAATCCAATCAATCCAGCTATGTAAAGTCCATAATTCTGAAAAAGATCGTTCAGACCGATCAGAATTCGCGTGGGAAGGGGTAGGGATGCTCCCAGCTGCTGAAACATGGCGGCAAATTTAGGTACCACCAGCAAAATCAGAACCACAAATGCCACCACGAGAGCTCCGGTGACAATCATTGGATAGCGCATGGCCGCTTTGATT
>MTOL01000404.1 GCA_002011685.1 Deferribacteres bacterium JdFR-76 | reverse complement strand
GAGCGCGATACGCCACAGCTATCCCGTCATAAAAAGAAAAATTATCTACTGGCTTTCTCACGCCCTTTTCCAGCGGAGGCCTGGCACTGGCTGGTGGGAGATTCTGCTTCCATTCATGCTCTTACCAATGCGGTTGGATTCCAGTTCAAACGGCAGGGTGATGATTTCATTCACCCGGGCCTGATGACGGTTTTATCGCCGGAGGGCAAAGTAGTTCGCTACCTGTACGGAATTACTTTTTTGCCCTTTGATGTAAAAATGGCGGTGTATGAGGCCTCACAGGGGCGCGTTGGCCCCACCATCTCCAAAGTTCTTCTCTACTGTTTTAGCTATGATCCGGAAGGCAAGAAATATGTGTTCAACTTTTTGAAGGTTTCGGGGACGGTTGTTTTATTTTTCGCCTTTACGTTTCTGGGGGTACTGGTGATCGGCGGCAGAATGCGGAAAAAGCGTACGAAGTAATGAGGGAATTATGGCGCAACCTGCTGTGATAGAATCCTCTACTGAAGTGAGTTTTTTACAGGCCAGGGGGCGTTTCCGGGGGATCTTTTCCTGGATTTTTTCCACCGACCATAAGCGCATCGGTCTTCTGTATCTGACGGGAATTCTTACTTTTTTCAGTGTGGCGGTGATTCTTGGTTTTCTCATGCGTCTGGAACAATTGAGCGAAGGCCCGACGATTGTTCAGCCCCAGGCCTACAATACGCTTTTCACCCTTCACGGGGTGATTATGATTTTCCTGTTCATAATACCGGGAATTCCCGCCATTTTCGGCAATTTTTTTCTACCCATTCAAATTGGCGCCAGAGATGTGGCTTTTCCACGGTTGAACCTGCTTTCTTGGTGGCTTTACATTACGGGCGCCATTCTGGCGCTGGCATCTCTGTTTCTTGGGCCGGGATTTGCTGATACCGGGTGGACATTTTATGTACCCTACAGCATCCGGACGGGAACCAACGTATCGCTGGCGCTGTTTGCCGCTTTTATTTTGGGATTTTCCTCCATTCTGACCGGGCTAAATTTTATCACGACCATCCACCGGCTGCGCCACCCGAAAATGGGCTGGTTTAATATGCCGCTGTTTCAGTGGTCTCTCTATGCCACGTCGTGGGTGCAAATTGTGGCGACGCCCATTCTTGGAATTACCCTTTTGCTGGTGCTGTTTGAGCGGCTGTTCGGGATCGGGATTTTTGATCCCGCCAAAGGTGGCGATCCCATCCTGTTTCAGCACCTCTTCTGGATCTATTCCCATCCCGCTGTGTATATCATGATCCTGCCGGCGATGGGCGTTATTTCGGAGCTGATTCCTACTTTTGCCAACCGTACCATCTTCGGCTACCGTTTTATCGCCTATTCTAGCCTGGCTATTGCCACGGTTGGCAATCTGGTCTGGGCTCACCATATGTTTGTGAGCGGGCAGAGCTACACCGCCGATGTGGTCTTTTCGCTCCTCACCTTTTTGGTTGCCATTCCCAGCGCCATCAAGGTTTTTAATTGGCTGGCGACCCTTTATAAGGGCTCCATTGTGCTGGAACCGCCCATGCTCTGGGCGCTGTCCTTCCTTTTCACGTTCACCATTGGCGGGCTTACGGGCATTATGCAGGGGACGCTGGCGATCAATGTTCAGGTGCACGACACGTATTTTGTGGTGGGGCACTTTCATTATGTGATGTTTGGCGGAACGGGCTTCGCGCTGTTTGGGGCGCTGCACTACTGGTTTCCGAAAATGTTCGGGAAGATGTACAACCGGAAGGTGGCGACCGCCGCCTGGCTGTTGACGTTCATCGGGTTCAACGTATTGTATTTTACCATGCTGGTACTTGGCTGGGAGGGAATGCCGCGCCGCTATTACGACCACCTGCCCCAATTTCACACAGAGCATGTGATTGCCACGGTGGGCTCGTGGGTGCTGGTGCTGGGGATTTTTCTGATGTTCGGAAATCTCCTTTACGCACTTTTCCGGGGAAAGAAGGCTCCAGCCAATCCCTGGAACGGGAACACCCTCGAATGGAAGACCTCTTCGCCGCCACCGGTAGAGAATTTTGTCCATGAACCGGAGGTTCAGGTGGATCCGTACGAACCGAATGGAGAGACAGTGCATGGCTGATACCGTACAGCTGGCTGTTGCACCGCATCACCGGGACGAGGTCGGTGCTAAACTGGGAATGTGGCTCTTCCTGTTTACAGAGCTCCTACTTTTTGGAGGCATGTTTCTGGCCTATTCCGTCTACCGGGCCAAATTTCCCGAACCGTTTCACAATGCAGCACTGGAACTGGATAGGCTGGTGGGAACGCTGAATACGCTGATCCTGCTTACCTCCAGCCTGACCGTTGCCCTATCTATTGCGGCCCTGCAGGGCGGCAAACGCCGCCTCTCCCTTTTCTTCCTGGCCGCCACAATTGCCCTCGGTCTCCTGTTTCTGGTGAACAAGTATTTTGAATGGGGAGAGAAGATTTCTCACGGCATATATCCGGATTCGCCTACACTGGCCGCGTTTGATAAGGGCGAGATCCTCTATTTTGGGCTCTATTTTACAATGACGGGTTTGCATGCCCTGCACGTGCTGGTGGGACTGGGCGTGCTCGGAGTCATGTTTTATTTTATTGCCCGAAGGCCACGAAAAACGATCCGGCTCGAACCAGACCATCTGGATGCTCTTCGCGGTACGGCTGTAGCAGCTGTGACGGAGAAGGGCGAGGTACGGTTCCGGGGAGAGGATCTCGGAAAGGATGTGGAAGAGCTGGTGATTACGGTTAAGTATGATCCGGCTGCGCACGGTCCGGACCCNGGTAATGTGATTAAACTGGAAAATGCAGGGCTCTACTGGCATCTTGTGGACATTATCTGGATTTTTCTTTTCCCGCTGTTTTATCTGATTACGTAGGAGCAGGCGATGGAAAAAGGAGCCAAACACGCGACACATATCGGCTATGCTACTTACGTCCTCATCTGGCTGGGGCTGCTGGTGTTCACGGCCCTTACTGTAGCCATGGCCGGCTTTCACCTGGGACCTGTTAGTATTTTTGCCGTTATCCTGGTGGCTGCTACCAAATCGGCCCTGGTAGGGAACTATTTTATGCACCTCAAGTATGAGCGGCCTTTGCTCCGCAGGATGGTGTTCATCGTGCTGTTTATCTTGGCCCTTTTTATCGGATTGACGTTCACAGACATTGCATTCAGGTGATGAGGGAGGCATGTTTTCCAGCGCAGCCAATATTGCTGAAAAAGTAGATTTCGTTTTCGCACTGGTGCTGGGGATCAGCATCTTCTTTATGGTTTTGATCACTACGCTGCTGGTGGTTTTTGTGCTTAAATATCGGCGGAGCAGACACCCGAAGGCGGAAAACATCCGTGGAAACACAGCTCTGGAAATCACCTGGACGGTCATCCCAACTATTCTTGTCCTCATCATGTTTTATTACGGCTGGATCAGTTTTGGTTTTATGCGCAAGGCGCCGCCGGGGGCAATGGAGGTAAAGGTCACCGGCCGGATGTGGAGCTGGCTTTTCGAGTACGAAAACGGGATTCAAAGTGATACGCTTTATGTTCCATATGGCAAACCCGTCAAGCTTATCCTTTCTTCTCAGGATGTGATTCACAGCCTGTTTATTCCGGCCTTCAGGGTAAAGCAGGATGTGGTTCCGGGAATGACCAACTCCCTCTGGTTTACGGCCCAGGAACTGGGAACGTACGATATTTTGTGTGCCGAATACTGTGGGCTTCAGCATGCCTACATGCTGGCGGCGGTCAAAGTGGTTCCTGAGGAAGAATTTTTGCACTGGTACGAGACCAACCGGCCGGAGGCTACCCAGGAGGAGGTAACTGCTCAGGAAGGGGCGTCTTCGGCAGGCAGCGTGAAGCGGGGCGAACGTCTGGTTCGCATCCGCGGGTGTATTGCTTGCCACAGCACGGATGGATCGCCCAGGGTGAGTCCAAGTTTCAAAGGGTTGTATGGCTCCACAACTACTGTGATTACCGGTGACAAAGAACGCCAGGTTGTGGTGGACGACGAGTACATCCGGCGTTCCATGCTGGAGCCCAATGCCGATATCGTGAAAGGCTTTCAACCGCTGATGCCCTCTCAGAAAGGTGTGGTGACGGAGGAAGAAATCCGCGATATTATCGCCTATATCAAATCGCTGAAGTAAGGGAAGAGAATGCGGGTTGCAGATATTCTGGAGCTTGCCAAAGTTAAAATCACAGCGCTGTCCACATTCTGGAGCTTGCCAAAGTTAAAATCACAGCGCTGTCCACACTGACGGCGGCGGCGGGGTACCTGCTGGCGGCGGAGAGGCCCGACTGGTCTCTTGCGTGGGTAACTGCCGGGGTGTTTTTGCTGGCCAGTGGCAGTGCCACTTTTAACCATTTGCAGGATGCCTCCTACGACCGCCGGATGCAGCGGACGAAACGGCGGCCGCTTCCTTCTGGACGTGTGGCTCCCTGGCAGGCTGCTGTTTTGGGTCTGGGATTTACATTGGCTGGGCTGTTTTTGCTGCTGCAGACAAACGGGGCATGGCCAGCCGTCCTTGGTCTGGCGGCCCTTTTCTGGTACAATGTGCTCTACACTTATCTCAAGCGCATAACGCCATTTGCAGCCGTTCCCGGTGCACTGGTGGGGGCCATTCCACCCGCCATCGGGTGGACTGCAGCGGGAGGTCAGGTTCTGGACCCGGCAATTCTAAGTGTGGCGTTTTTCTTTTTCGTCTGGCAGGTGCCTCATTTCTGGCTCCTGCTGCTCATTCACGGCCAAGACTACAAACGGGCCGGCTATCCGGCACTGACCGATGTTTTTTCCTCACCGCAGCTGAAGCGAATTACCGCAGCCTGGATGGCGGCAACCGCGACCGCCTGCCTGCTGCTGCCGTTTTTTCGGGTGGTTCGCTCTCCTGTGGTTGCGCTCGGATTTGTCGTGGCCGCCGGCTGGCTGTCGCGCGATTCCCTGCGACTCATTGGTATGGGGCGCCGCCATTTCAGCTTTGGACTGGCATTCCGGGGCATCAATTTTTATGCCCTGTCGATTATCCTTCTGGTCATTTTCGGGCGTTTGGCTGAGATGCTGTGAGGGGAAATGTGCTCCAGCGGAAAGGCGGCGGCGAGACAGAGAATCGGGTGTCAAAAAAGACGGGATGCAATATAGAGGTGGCTGAATGGAATTCTTGGACCGTCTGATTCTTTACCCATCCCAGGAGCATCTGGTCCTGATCCGGGTGCTGGTGGTTTTGCTGTTTGCTCTCCATTTTTCCTTTCTGGCGAGCTACCTGGGAGGAGCCAGCTTTTCGCTTTTGTTTTTTCTGCGCAACTGGCGCGAGGAAAATGGCAATGATTGGCATGTGGCCCGGGAACTTGGAACTTCTCCGCTGTTCCGGATAAATGTGGTCCTGCTGCTGGGGATCTTGCCGCTATTTACCCAGTTCCTTTTTTACATCCAGGTGTATCATGAAACGGACTTTCGGGTATTCGCATATGGGCGGATCGTTCTTTTGCTGGCCCTGATCGGGTTTGCTCTGTTGCAGCAGTACAGTAGCCGGTTGAAGAAAGACGCTACTCCGGGAGTGGCGACATGGCTCACCGGAGCGGCCGGGATAGGACTGCTGGTGGTTGCGGTTTTTCTTTACGTGAATGTGGAGGCGTTGGCTCTATTCCCGGAGAAATGGCCATTTGTACACCGTATTGTGCCGGTGTTTGTGGTGGA
>MTOL01000209.1 GCA_002011685.1 Deferribacteres bacterium JdFR-76 | reverse complement strand
TGGAAAAATATATTTCTTTTCCCCAAAGCTGGGCTTCAGCCTGATAGGGAGCACCTCGCAGAATAGCCTGAGCCACGGGGCTTTCATTTAGCACAACTTGTAGCTCTCCTCCGGGCAAATATAACTTTAGTTCTGCCATAGGGACTCCTTTCTGCATTTGTTGATGTGTAATTTATGAGAATCTCTTCTCAATCGCCAGATCTTTTACAAANGGCATTTTGCAGAAAATAAAAAACGCATCTTGCCGAATACCNAAAAATTTGATTGTTTTTGCACAGTAATTTCAATAGATTCAAATTCCGTATTTGGAAAAAAATTGAGGGAGAAGAGATGAGGACGAGAGATTTCGTGGAGCTGGAAGATCGATTTGGTGCTCACAATTATCATCCTTTGGACATTGTCATTGAGCGCGGAGAAGGCGTCTGGGTCTATGATGTGGAAGGAAACCGTTATCTTGATTTTCTGAGTGCCTACTCGGCTGTGAACCAGGGGCATTGTCATCCGCGCCTTGTAAAGGCTCTGACCGAACAGGCGAAAAAGTTAACGCTTACCTCCAGGGCTTTTCGGAATGATCAATTGGGGCCGTTCCTCAAGGAGCTGACCGAACTCTGTGAAATGGAAGTGGCCCTTCCGATGAATACGGGTGCGGAAGGGGTAGAGACGGCCATCAAAATTGCCAGGAAATGGGGATACAAGAAAAAAGGTGTTTCCGACGGAAAGGCGGAGATCATAGTTTGCGCCAATAACTTTCACGGCCGCACAACCACCATAGTGGGCTTTTCCACGGAAGAACAGTACCGGGATGGGTTCGGTCCATTTACTCCCGGGTTTGTGATTATTCCATACGGAGATCTCGAAGCTCTTGAACGGTCCATTGGTCCAAACACGGTAGCCTTTTTGGTTGAACCCATTCAGGGCGAAGGGGGAGTGGTAGTGCCGCCGGAAGGCTATCTGCGCCGGGCAAAAGAGATCTGCAAGGAAAATAATGTTCTTTTCATTCTGGATGAGATCCAGACGGGCTTGGGACGGACCGGGAAGCTATTTGCCTATCAACATGAAGATGCCAAACCGGATATGATCATTTTGGGAAAGGCATTAAGCGGTGGAATGTATCCGGTTTCGGCGGTTGTCTCCAGCAGAGAAATCATGGATGTTTTAAAACCCGGCGATCACGGCAGTACGTACGGCGGAAATCCTCTTGCTTGTGCAGTGGCAAGAGAAGCATTGCGGGTCATTCAGGAAGAAAAATTGCCGGAAAATGCCCTTGAGCTTGGAAATTACTTTATGGAACGCTTGCGCACGATCGAAAGTAAACATATCAAAGAAATTCGGGGAAAAGGTCTGTTTATTGGGGTCGAACTGGTGCCGGAAGCAGGCGGTGCACGGCGTTTCTGCGAAGCCCTGAAAGAAGAAGGATTGCTTTGTAAAGAAACGCATGAGCATGTGATCCGTTTTGCTCCGCCGCTGGTGATTAAAAGAGAGGAACTGGATTGGGCTTTCCCCAGGATAGAAAAAGTTCTGAAAGAACTGTAAAACGGAAAAAATAAAATTTTATTGAAAGAAAAAATGGAATCGGTTATATTTTATTGCGATGCAAAAGGAAAAGAAGAAAAAAAAGCAGCCAATACGAAAGGGTAAAGAAAGTTTTATTTGGCCGCTCGGGCGGCGGAATTATATGCTCTTTGGCATTGGCTTAATAACGCTTGTGGCAGGATATCTGTTCCTGATGCAGGGACCTTGGGATAGCTTTTGGTCCCGTACGCTTGCGCCGGTTATTCTTGTTATCGGGTATCTTGTTCTGATACCGGCAGCGATTTTGTATCGCCAGAAATCAACATAATTTTTTGGAATGGGGCCGTAGTTCAATTGGTTAGAGCGCCGGCCTGTCACGCCGGAGGTTGCGAGTTCGAGCCTCGTCGGCCCCGCAAGCGAAAAAAGAATAGCGGATGTTANATCCGCTATTCTTTTTCTTATCATTCATTCTTACCNAGCATACAGTGTGGGCGCTTAGCTCAGNTGGTTTAGAGCGCCGCCCTTACAAGGCGGAGGTCATTGGTTCGAATCCAATAGCGCCCACTTATTTTTTGCTATCAGAGATTGGAATTTCTGAAAAACAATGGAATCGGCTAAGAGAGTTTTCTTCCGTCTTTTATTTCCCATTTGCCAGCAGTGGTTCATTCAAATCAAGGGACGGCTTTCCGTCGGAGACCCTGTCAAACCGGCAATAGATCAAGGGTTCCCGCTTGCTCAGTGATGAGGGAGTAACATTTTACCGGCATTGGCTTTCTCATTTTGTCCTTTCCTGGGTATCTGGCCTTTGTATTGTGGAAATCGTGGAATTTCTTCGAATCTCATAGGGCATTTTTTGCCTTGTGAGGAAAAGTGGAATTGCTGGAAACAGGGGGCCAATCGGCCCGGGAGATAAGCATAAAATCCGTTTCCTAAGTACATAGGGTAGGGTAAAAAAATCTTCTGTCCAAAAAATTCTTTCTCACACCCATGCTCTGCGAAATGTGCATGCGCCAGCCTGCTGCTCGAACCATCAAATACTGTGCTTCGTGCGTTCGTGATCGCGTCCAGGAGGAAGAATTAATCGGCTTGCATGCGCGGGTAAGACAGCCCTATGCGCTACCGGCTACATTTCCCCGTGAGAGCAAAGGAGAACTATGTAAGCTTTGTGCCAATGAATGCAGAATCCCGGAGGGGGGTTCCGGATTTTGCGGCATCCGGAGGTGTAAAGAACGGCGGGTCAGCTACCGCACCTTTTCAGCGAAAAAAGCTCTGGCCTACGTCTATTTTGATCCACTTCCTACAAACTGCTGTGCTTCCTGGTTCTGCAAGGGGGCCAAAGAAGAGGGATATAATCTTGCAGTATTTTTCTATGGCTGTAACTTTGACTGTCTTTTTTGTCAGAATGCTTCCCATAAAATGTTGGAAAAAGCTCCTGTAATTGAGCTGGATATGCTGATTGAGACAGCTTTGCGCAAAGAAGTCCGATGCATCTGCTTTTTTGGAGGTTCTCCGGAACCTCACTTTCCGTTTGCGCTGCGGGCCGCCGAAATCTTGATGCGGCTGTCCGGTAACCGTCTTCATATTTGTTGGGAATGGAACGGGGCTGGTCATCCGGCGCTGGTAAAAAGGGCGGCAGAGCTTTCTTATCTTTCCGGAGGAACCGTGAAATTTGACCTGAAGGCTTGGGATCGAAAACTTCATCTGGCCCTCTGTGGTGTGGAAAACCGGCGACCCTGGGAGAATTTCAGGATGCTGGCCCAGCTGTATACGCCCCATGCGCCAGATCTGCTTACGGCCACGACTTTACTTGTTCCATATTATGTCAACGGGGAAGAAGTGGAAAAAATCTCCAGGACTATAGGAAATATGTGGGAGGGGATCCCTTATTCGTTGCTGGTATTTCATCCGGATTTTTGCCTGGATGATTTGCCTATTACTCCAGCGTCTCAGGTTCGCGATTGCCTGAGCCGGGCAAAGAAATACCTGAAGCGTGTCCATGTGGGAAATTTGCACTTGCTCGGGAGGGAAACCGGTTTTTACAGCTGAAATCCAACGAACACGCAGAAATTCAGGAGCAATTCAGCAGCCGAATGACTACTGGAAATTTCTGAGCTCACGAACTTCCGGACGGGAATGGAACGCACGGGGTCCAGGTAAACAATGCCAATGGCACCAGCATCGCAGACCGGTTCAACCTCTCGCAATCTCCAGTAGCGGGTTTCCCCATCTTCTTGAGCGGTTTTCTGGCGCCATTCGAGTAAAACCTCCGCGGATTGACCTTTCTGAAGAACCGTTTTGCAGTGTGACACTGCAGTGAGCAAAAAATCGGTCATGGCATAATCGCCAAGGCGAATGTTAAATTTCAGATTTCTGTGATCAAGTGTGGTGTCCAAACGAAGTGACCAGACCGAAAACGGGCTGGAACGGAGGGTTTCAAAGTCCGTCATTGTTCCTATTAAAGGAGAAGTGAACAGGGTGGAGAAGAGGATAGCCTCTTCGATGTCAGAAAGAGCAGGCAGGGTTTTGCCAGGGAAGAAAGCTGGAACCTGTTCAAAAAACAGGGGGACAAAAGGGGCTTTTTGCAATTTTTCTTCGAATTCTTCCGGAAGGCTTTTTTGAGAGTGAACAGAGATGAATCCAATTTTTCGGTTTCGGTAGTGTCGGGCGAGCCATTTGACAATTACCAGCGAAGACGAATCCTCCGGGGAACACCACAATATTCCCCGGAGGTTTTTTAGAAGATACACGTAATCGGCCTGTCCCCATGATTTTTGCATGATCTATTTGTCCTCTTTGTGTATCTCCTTNGAGAAGTGGCGGTATAGCCAGTAAGTGATTCCGAAAGAGAAAAGGAAAATNCCCGCCGGAATGATGATTCCCAAAATGGCAGATCCTACCGGGTGAATGGTCTGTTCTATTCCGTTCATTCTTTTCCGCCCTCCGCCTTTTGCTGTTTATTTTTCTTATAATAGAAGTAGGCGAAAATCATCCCCGCAAAGGAAGCGATATACGCGATCAGCATTCCGATGACGGTTGCAAGTCCCTGGTTCATGAAAGTTCCTCCCAGCGTTCGGTTCGTTCCAAATATTCNAGNTATTCCTTTTGTTTTTTCTCGTATTCTGATGAGATCTTATTCAGCTTGGGGTTGATGATATANGCCATAAGAAGGGCCGATCCAATGCCGATTGCCAGAATGATGAAACCTACCGGCAGAAGCAACAAAGACAGTGCTGTGCCAATCATCAGGCCAATGTATGAGATGGCCGAAAAGAAAATGGCAAGCCAGTCTTCTTTTGTCCATTCGTCGGCCGCAGCCGGTGTCCATTCACGCCGTATAAAACCCATACCGTATCTCCTTTTTTACTTGCCGGATTTCTACTGGATTTCATGCAACTTTTGAATGAGTCCTCGGCGTTCTGCTTCTTTACGAACAGGTTTCCACCAACCGATAGGCCGGCTCATCACATAATAACGGACAAGATGATCCATATCTTCCGGCGGAGTTAGCAGGGTTACCGGAATGAAAATAACGGCTCCCAGAACCATAAGCAACCAGAATTGCAGGTAGTCAGGGAGAAACGGAATGATCCCAAAGTTGGGTAAGACCCACACCACGAGCCAGCTCAATCCCAGGTTGGCGATCCATGAGATCAGATAGCCCCATGAATTAAACCGCCACCAGACGACCTGGAGGATGTTGGGCAACCATACCCCGGCAGCCATGATCCAGAGCGCGAAGATGAGCCATCGCGTAATTTCCTGCATCATAAGGCCGTAAAGAAATGACCCCAAAAGAAGAACGAAGGTAGAAATACGGCCAACCCACACCAGCGTTTTCTGGGAGGCGTGCGGGTTGATGTAATGATGGTAAATGTCTCGGGTTACATATGTTGCGCCTAGATTTAGATGGGTTGAAATGGTGGACAGGTGAATAGCAAGAATGGCCGCGAAAAAGAACCCAACCATTCCATTGGGAAGGAAATCGATTCCAAGGATGTACCATCCCATTTCATAATCTGAAGAACTTGCAATTCCGGGAAAAAGCACGAAGAATCCAAGGATGGCTACTGCCCAGAGGGCATTGCGGGTTAGTACCAGGGCTGTTCCTGCCCAGATGCTGTACGATGCGTCTTTTACGGTGCGCGCTGACTGAATGCGCTGGGCCTCCACATACCAATCGATGC
>MTOL01000419.1 GCA_002011685.1 Deferribacteres bacterium JdFR-76 | reverse complement strand
AACCTGCGGCCAGTGTCATCCTGGGGCCAGTACCCAGTTCACGCAGGTAAAGGTTCACACGTACAGAACCCCCGTTGAACTGAAGGCCGCTGATATAATCCGTTCCATCTACACGCTTCTGATTGTGGTGACGATCGGGGGCATGATTTTGCACAACCTGATCGTTTTTCTCTTTTACATCCGGCGCAAATACCGGCAAATCCAGGTGGAACCAACGGTAACCCGTTTTAACCGCTCCATGGTGCTCCAGCATGCGGTGCTGGTTCTGTCCTTCACAACCCTGGTGATTACCGGATTTGCCCTGAAATTTCCCGATTGGATGATTTTTAAGCTGTTGCTGCGGGTGGGACTGGACGAAGCGGCCCGGAGCCTCATTCACCGGATCGCTGGGACGGTGCTGGTGATCGCTTCTTTCTATCACCTATTCTGGATTTTCTTCAACCGGCACGGGCGGAAAGAATTCCGCAGCATGTTGCCCTCCCTTCAGGATCTGTATGATCTAAGGGAGACCGTGCAGTATTATCTTGGCAAACGCCGCGAACGTCCGCAGTACGATCAGTACAATTACATTGAAAAAGCCGAATACTGGGCTCTGATTTGGGGTACGGTTGTTATGGCTGTAACGGGCCTGATCCTCTGGTTTCCGGTGTGGTCCGCCAGGCTGTTCGGAGCCTGGGTGGTGCCAATTGCTGAACTGATTCACCTGTACGAAGCCATCCTGGCCACCCTGGCGATTCTGGTATGGCACATGTTCTGGGTGATCTTCTATCCGGAGGAATACCCGATGAGTCTGGTGTGGCTCACCGGGAAAATGCCAAGGGAAGAAGTGGAACATAGCCGCCGGCGCTGGCTGGAAAAAATGACCGAGGAAGAAGAGCGCGAAAGCGTCCGGATCTTTGAGTAAAAAACGTGCAGACCGAATTGAATGAGGGAGTGCGGGAGTGATGAGGATCTGGCGACCGTTTACCGTTTTGCTGGCTGTTGGGGGAATGTTACTTCATATCCCGCAGGTACAGCGGGCCAAGGCACAGGAGGGACAATTCTCTGTGGTGGTGTGCATGGAATGCCATGCGGACCGGGATCTGACCGGGGTGGACCGCAAAGGGAATGAAATATCCATGTTTGTGGACCTCCGGGTATTCCGTACCTCCGTACACCGGAACATGAAGTGCACATCCTGCCATGGCGGGATTGATGAAATTCCTCATGACGAAGAGCTCCCNCTGGTACGGTGCGGGGCTTGCCATGATGCAGAGAACCGCGATTACCTGGAGGGCCGGCACGGGGCAGCATTTGAGCGGGGCGATCCGGACGCACCGGCCTGCTGGGACTGCCACGGAAAACATGATATCCTTCCGGCCCAACACCCGTCCTCTCAGGTGGCACGGGCCAACCTCACGCGTGTCTGCCTGCGCTGCCATGTGGACGAGGAAATTACGGCCAGACATGAGGAAATGCCTGCCCCACAGACGATAAAAGCCTATGAAAAGAGCGTGCACGGAAAGGGATATTTTGAAAAAGGGTTAACGGTGGTGGCAGAATGTGTAGACTGCCACTCCGGACACTTAACCTTGCCGGCCAGCGATCCGCGATCACGGCTCTACAAAGTGAATGTTCCGGAGACATGTGGCTCCTGCCACCGGCAGATTCAGCAGGAATACGAGCGAAGCGTTCACGGCGAGGCTCTGCGCAGCGGAGTGCTGGAAGCACCGGCCTGCACGGACTGCCACGGTGAGCACGATATCCTGCCGCCATCGGAAGAAATGTCCCGGGTCTCGCCAAAAAATATCCCAAAAACCTGTTCGTCCTGCCATGATGATGTGGCACTGGCCGAAAAGTATCAGCTGCCTATCAACCGGTACCGTACCTACCTGGAAAGCTTTCATGGGGTGGCGCTAAAATATGGCAAAACCGTGGTAGCCAACTGTGCCAGCTGTCATGGTGTGCACGATATTTTGCCATCGTCCGATCCACGCTCGAAAATTCATCCCGATAACCGCCAGAAAACCTGTGGCCAGTGCCATCCCGGCATTGGGATAAAAGCTGCGCTGGGGAAGGTGCACATTGAGGCCTCGCCGGCCAGTTCAAAGGGTAAGTATTTTGTCCGCAAGTTTTACACCTGGTTTATCAGCATCTTAATGACCCTGTTTGTGCTTTACATTCTAATTGAAATGATTGGACGTATCCGGCACCGAAGGGCGAGAGGAGCGGCGTCATGAAACCAGCGGAAACCATCGAACGGTTTAACCGGAACCTTCGTATCCAGCATTTCATATTGATGATCAGCATGATCATGCTGAGCCTGACGGGACTGGCCCTCAAATTCCACGATACCTGGCTGGGCCGGTTGCTGATGGCCATCGAGGGCGGTTTCGGAATGCGGGGCATCATTCACCGGACATTTGCCCTGATTTTAATCGGGCTTGGGGTATATCATTTCTACTACATTCTTTTCCGGAAAGAAGGGCATGAAGAGTTTCTCCGGATTGTTCCGCGCGGTAAAGACGTTCGTGATTTTGTACAGTATTTGCGATTCAGTATTCTGGGGAAGGGTGAACCGCCGAAAGCTGGCAAGTATGATTTCCGCCAGAAATTTCAATACTGGGGCGTGGTCGCCGGCTTCTGGGTTATGGTAATCACCGGGTTTGTTCTCTGGTTTGAATCGGCGGCTATGGCAGTGCTGCCCAAATGGTTTATCGATGTGACACTGGTTTTTCACGGCTACGAAGGACTGTTGATCTTTCTGGTTCTCTTTCTGTACCACCTTTACAATGTTCATCTGAATCCCGATCATTTTCCGATGAGCCGCGTCTGGCTGGATGGGAAGATCAGCCTGGAGCAGCTAAAAAAAGAGCATCCGCTGGAGTACGAGGAACTCTTTTCCGGTGCACCGTCCAGTGAGGAGGAGAGAGAGGGAGGTCATCGTGCGCAATAAATGCTGCAAATGGACTGTGTATCTGATCACTGCGGGGGCGATGGCACTGGCAGGGGTAGTCTATGGGCAGGAACGGAATGCCGCAACGGCGCAGCTTCAATGGGACCGATGTTTGATCTGCCACGGGAAACCTGGGCTAAAAAAGGTACTGCCCAACGGCCGGATTATTTCCCTCTATGTGGATCGCGATCAGCTGGCCCGGTCAGTACATTCCAAGCGCCGTTGCGAAGAATGCCATACAGATATTACCACCATCCCGCACAAAGGTGAAATAAAGAAGGTTGATTGTCGGCACTGCCACTACAAAGGATCGCCCATGGGCGTGCCGGATACGGAAAAGTATCTGGAATATGAAGAGAGTGTACATGGGCGGGCGGTGAAAGAGGGCAATCCCAAAGCCGCCATCTGCCAGGATTGCCATGGGGCCCATGATGTTCTGCCGCCTACTGATCCCGCTTCCCACGTGTTCAAACTTCATGTACCGCAAACATGCGGGCGTTGTCACCTCAAAGAATATTCTGATTACAGCAAAGGTGTTCATGGAAAACAGTTGCACGAGGGCAATATGGATATGCCTTCGTGTGTGGATTGTCACGGCGAGCACCGCATTTACCGCCCAACCGATGAAAAATCAACAGTTTATGCAACACACGTTCCGGAAACCTGTTCCAAATGCCATGCGGCAAAACAGATTGTTGGCAAATACGGTCTTTCGCCAGAACGGGTAGAAACCTACAAGGAAAGTTTTCACGGCATTGCCACGGAGTTTGGCGAGAAGCGGGCCGCCAACTGTGCCAGCTGCCACGGGTACCATGCCATCCTGCCCTCATCGGATCCTGAATCTCCCATTTATGTGACAAATATTCCGAAAACCTGTGGTAAATGTCATCCCAATGCCAACCTGAATTACGCCCGCGGAAGCATCCATGTAAATCCCAAAAGCAAAGAATCCGGGGTGGTCTATTACGTAAGCACCTTTTTCCGCTATTTTACCACGCTGGTCATTCTGGGATTGATTATTCATATTCTTTTGGATATCTACCGCAGAATCAGGCTGCGGCTTGAAAAGGAGAAATCGTAACCAGGTGAGGGATGGGAAATAAATAAAGATAGAGGAACGGGATGGAAGAGAAAAAAGATCTGGTAAAAGAGCAGTACGAACTCCGCAACGAGCTGTATTCCTACCTGGAGCAGCAGGTCCGCGAGCGGCTGCACGAGGAAGTGGATGAGGGATTTGTTGAATCCCTGCGCCAGCGGATTGATGGGCTGGTGGAAGAAGGAGTGGGCGAAATCCGCGAACGAGTCCGGCGAGAGATTCATGCTGAAGTGACAAAAAAAGTGGGTGAAATCCGCCGGAAGAAAGAGAAGCTGGAAAAAGAGAAAAAGAAAGAGCACGTGGAAGTTGAGCGGTTTTCCCTCAATGTCCGGATTCAGCATGCTATCCTTTTTACAGGGGTAATCATTCTCATTATTACTGGACTACCGCTTAAGTTTCATGAAGCCAGGATTTCCGAATTCGTCATTGGCTTGTTTGGTGGCATTGACGGAAGCCGCCTCTGGCACCGGATTGGTGCCACAATGCTTATCATCGTTTCGGTATACCATATGATTTACCTGCTTTTCTTTGAAGAAGGCCGCTATAACTTCCTCCAACTGCTTCCCAGATGGAAGGATATTAAAGATTTCGTCCAGATGATCAAGTATTACCTGGGCCTGACGGCGGAGAGGCCTAAATTTGGCCGGTTTTCCTATGTGGAGAAGTTCGATTACTGGGCAGTTTACTGGGGCATGGTGATTATGGTGGGGTCCGGTCTGCTGCTGTGGTTTGAGGAGATCTCCTTGCGGGTTCTGCCAAAATACATGATCGATATTGCCAAAGAAGCCCACAGCGATGAGGCCCTGCTGGCAACCCTGGCGATCATCATATGGCATTTTTACAACGCACATTTCAATCCTTCCAAGTTTCCGCTAAATAAAACGATGTTTACCGGAAAAATCACTCTGGATGAGATGATGGAAGAGCATCCGCTGGAATACGAAGAACTGGTGCGGCAGGGGAAGATCCAACCGGATGCGGAGGATAAACAATGAACTGGATACTGGCCATCTCCAATTTCTGGGAACGGTACAGGAAAACCATCCGAAATGTTCTGTACGTTCTGGCTGCTCTCTTTCTGGTGATCGTGCTGATTGAAGTTTTCTTTCATGCATCTGCTACTTATTTTCCTGGTGCTTGCACCGCCTGCCACTATGAGGACTTTGCCTACGATGCCTGGAAGAAGTCAACACATAACAACCTGAATTGCGCCGGCTGTCACCATTACCGGTTTGGGATGTACACAGGGTTTATTTTAAAGTACTGGGCTGGTTTCTACTCCGGGCACCCCATTGTGGATGTAAAGGACGAGGCCTGCTTCCGGTGCCATGCGGAGCACGTAATGGCAGATACGGTCTACTTCAGGAACAATGTTCATTTTAATCATTCCGAGCACTATCGTAAGGTAAACCGGACGGTAGAATTGCGCTGTTCCAGCTGCCACACTGCTCTGGAAGGCAAGAAACACATGGAAGTGTCCGAGGAGAACTGTTTTCTCTGCCACTTCAAGGGGGTAAAACGGGGACAGTCTTACACCGGATGCCCGAGCTGCCATGGGACTCCGAAAGATATCGTACAGCACGGAGGGTATGTCTTCAGCCACCAGTCCTATCTGCGGCTGGGAGTAACTTGCGACCAGTGTCACGTGGACGTGACAAAAGGGACGGGT
>MTOL01000502.1 GCA_002011685.1 Deferribacteres bacterium JdFR-76 | reverse complement strand
GGCAGCTGAGGCTGCAGCCAAGGAGGCGATGGAGCTTGGGCTGCGGCGGGTGGAAATCCGGGTGAAAGGTCCGGGATCCGGGCGAGAGGCTGCCATTCGGGCACTGCAGGCCGCCGGGCTGGAAATATCCGCGATCCGGGATGTGACGCCGATCCCGCACAACGGCTGTCGGCCACCGAAAAGACGTCGGGTATGATGGATTGTGAACTGGAGGGAATGAATGGCTAGATACACGGGTCCTGTTTGTCGATTGTGCCGCCGTGAAGGCGAAAAACTTTTTCTAAAGGGCACACGCTGTATGACGGCAAAATGTGCTCTGGAGCGCAAGAACTACGTTCCGGGGCAACATGGGCGTACTCGCCGCTTTAAATTGTCGGACTACGGTATTCAGTTGCGCGAAAAGCAGAAACTACGCCGGATCTACGGCGTTCTGGAAAACCAGTTCCGCAATTATTTCGAACGGGCGGAACGGATGAAAGGCATTACCGGCGAAAATCTCCTGCGTTTGCTGGAGAGCCGGCTGGACAACGTGGTTTACCGGCTGGGATTTGCGCCTTCGCGCCGGGCCGCGCGCCAGCTGGTCCGTCACCGGCACTTTATGGTGAACAATCGCGTTGTGGACATCCCGTCCTATCAAGTAAAACCCGGGGATGTCATTCAGGTGCGCGAAAAAAGCCGAAAACTGGAAATTTTCCATGCGTCCATGCGGCGCATCAAAGAAGGGCAGCTGCTGCCCTGGCTGGAACTGGATAAGGCCCGCCTTACGGGCCGGTTTCTGGATTGGCCGAAGCGCGAAGATATCCCGGTTCATGTCAACGAAAGCTTGATTGTGGAGTTGTACTCCAAGTAAAAAAAGTAAGGAACGAATTAAGGGTAGCGAGGCCATATATGAATTTGATCAGTTTACAGATGCCAGAGAGAATTGAGCTGGACGAGGCCACGTATTCCAATACGTTTGGCCGTTTCATTGTCCAGCCGCTGGAACGGGGATTTGGCGTTACCATCGGGAACGCCCTTCGCCGTGTGCTCCTTTCCTCTCTTCCGGGAGCGGCTATCACCCACATCCGCATCAGCGGAGTGGTGCATGAATTCTCCACTATTCCCGGGGTTGAGGAAGACGTTGCACAGATTATTTTGAACCTGAAAAAGGTCCGGATCAAGCTGATTAATAAAAAGCCGGACAAAGTGGTGCTGAACCTGAAAGGCCCGATGGAATTTACGGCCGGGGTGATCGAAAAGGCCACTGCGGATTTTGAGATTTTGAATCCGGACCTGCACATTGCCACCCTGAATGAGGATGCCGAATTCGAAATGGAGTTGCGCATAGGGCGCGGCCGCGGCTACGTACCGGCCGAGGAAAACCGCCTGCCGGATCAACCCATCGGGCTGATTCCTATCGATGCCATTTTTTCACCGGTCATCAATGTAGCTTACCGGGTGGAACAGACCCGTGTGGGGCAGCGCACGGATTATGAAAAGCTCATCCTGGAGGTCACCACCGACGGCAGCATTACACCGGACGATGCGCTGACCTATGCCGGACAGATCCTGCGGGATCATATTCAGCTCTTCATTAACCGCGAAATCGAGATGGAAGAGCAGGAACCGGTAGAGATTGACGAGGATGCCCTGCGCATCAAGAAGCTGCTGAAAATGAGTGTGGATGAGCTGGAACTGTCGGTCCGTGCCAGCAACTGCCTGAAAGCAGCCAATATCGAAACCATTGCTGACCTGGTGAAGCATACGGAGCAGGAAATGCTGAAGTTCCGGAACTTTGGACGGAAATCTCTGAACGAGCTTCAGCAGGTTTTGGAAAACCTGGGACTGCACTTTGGCATGGATGTGGACAAATATCTGAAGGACGAAGTGAATTGATGGAGTGGTGAACGGGAAGAGAAGGAAGGCGATCCATGAGGCATAGAAAAAAGGTTAAAAAGCTGAACCGCACGCGGGAACACCGGAAGGCTCTTCTGGCGAATCTGGCGGCGGCTTTATTTGAGCATAAGCGCATCAAGACCACTCATGCGAAAGCCAAGGCGGCGCAGCGTTTTGTGGAGCGGCTAATTACCATAGCGAAAAAGGATACCCTGCATGCGCGCCGGCTGGTTCTCGCGAGGGTGCGCCACAAATGGGTGATGCACCAGCTCTTTCACGAAATTGCACCGGTGTATGTGGACCGCAATGGTGGCTATACACGCGTGGTACGGCTGGGGCGCCGTCCCGGTGATGGTGCAGAAATGTCTATTCTGGAGCTAGTGGGATTCGAAGAGGCGGTCCAGAAAAAGCTGAAAGAAAAGAAAGAGCGGGAAGAGGCCAAAAAAGAAGAAAAACGCAGAGCCGAAGAGGAAGCCAGGAGGGAGGCTGAAGCGGCTGCAGAAGCCGAGTCAACATCCGGAGGCGAAGAGAAGAAGTGAACGGCGTGCGGCATACGGAGGCAGTTTAAAAGGGCGCGCGTCGCCCTTTTTTTATTTTTGAAGAACGGATTTTATCTGTTTTTCCAGCAGAACCGGAGAAAAAGTCTACGCATCTGTCTGAATAGAAGGCGAGTCATCCCTCATGCAGGTACCTTTGCGGCAAACTTTGAGGTACGGGAGATCGGAGATCAGCTTTTATCTGAAAGGTACATACCGGGTTGAAACCCTGGTACCTTCCCGGCCAGCCCTCCGTCTGGATGAAAATGAAATCCTCAAAATCCGGCTCCGCAATCCACTGGCAACCCGCCCGCTTGAGGAGATCCTGCGTCCTGGTGACCGTGTGCTTCTCGTCGTTCCGGATAAGACCCGTGTGGCGCGCCTTGATGTGGTTCTTCCCTTTCTGATGACGGTTTTTCAGCAGAAAAAGATTCCGGATGACCGCGTGGGGATTGTATTTGCCAGCGGCAGCCATTCCAGGATGAGCGAGGCGGAGAAAAAAGAAATTCTGGGAGATGCGGCTTATAGCCGGTTTGCTCTGTTCGAACACAATTGCTGGTCGGGACCTTTTAAAGAGGCTGGTAAAACCCGCCGGGGCACGCCAGTATGGGTGAATTCCATTCTGTACGAATATGACCGCGTGGTGGTTATTGGTCCTGTCGTGCATCATTATTTTGCCGGTTTTGGCGGGGGGCCGAAGATGATTGTTCCCGGCCTGGCCAGCCACCAGACGATTGAGGCCAACCACCGCCTAGCGGTGCAGTCGGACGAAGGGCCGCTCCATCCTGCATGTCGGCCTGGCAATCTGGAAAAGAATCCGGTTTATGAGGACATTCAGGAGGCGGCACAGCTCGTGCGGCCGATCGATTTTGCCATTCAGCTGGTGCTGGATGAACAGAATGGCATTGTGGATGCCTTTTGCGGAGACCTGTTCAGCAGTTTTCAGAAAGCCGGGTTGCGGGTTAATCAAATTAACTGTGTCGAAATCGACGAGCAGGCAGATGTGGTAATCGCCAGCGCGGGAGGCTATCCCAAAGATGTGAATCTAATCCAGACCCACAAGGCTATTCACCATTCGGTTCAGGCCCTCAAGCCGGGGGGAATTTTGCTCCTTGCCGCGGAGTGTAAGGAAGGCGTTGGCAATCCCGATCTTCCAGGTTGGTTCCGGTTCCCGAATTTTGCATCCATGAAGCAGGCAGTAATGCGCGATTTTCATCTGAATGCGAATACGGCTCTCGCCCTGAAGCACAAACTGATGCAGTATAAGGTCCTGCTGGTCAGCGAGCTGGATCATGACTTGCTGCGAAATATGGGGTTCTATCCGTTCCGGAATTTTGAACAGGCGCTGGAAACGGTGGAAAAGATTATGCCACCGGATCCACTGATTTATATCATTCCCAATGCATCCATTACGCTTCCTGTGACAAAATGAAGCGGCAAATGATCCTTCTTCTGGCTATTTTCTGGATAGGCTGTGCGGGGTTGCAGCCCAGGCCGGTGTTCCGTGTTCCTGAAAAAGAAAATCGGGAAATGGAAATGCCGCCCCAAAAGGATAAGGAACCTCCAGAGGAAACAACCCGCCCGGAGGAACATTCCACATCTTCCGAACCGGACCTGTATTTTGTCCATGAGAAACTGATGCGGCAAATTGAGGAATTACTGGGGGTTCCGTACCGTTACGGCGGTACATCGCGGAAGGGAATGGACTGTTCCGGCTTTGTGTATTACGTTTATAAAAAAACGTTGGGGATTGAGCTGCCGCGCCAGGTCAGGGAACTGTACCATTTTGCGGATCCGGTTCCCGCGGATGATCTGAAAATGGGAGATCTGGTGTTTTTCCGATTTTCGAGGACAAAAGGGGTGGATCATGTGGGTATTTATTTGAGCGACGGACAATTTGCCCATGCCAGCCGCTCACGAGGTGTTGTGATTTCCAGTTTGCGGTCTGGTTACTACCGTGACCATTTCGTTGAGGCGCGTCGGGTGCCGTTGCGCTGAGGGTACGGAAACCTCCAGAAGAAAGATGGCTTAATTGAAAAGAGCGCCGGGTTCCATTCTCATTTTTGACGCATGGCAAAATAGCGGAAAGCAACCGAATTTTTTTCTGTTGAAGGTAGTTGGGACGAGCCGGAAAAAACTCAGGACGGAGGGCCTGAAAAATGGAATGCAAGATCGACCGGAACATGGACTGGTGCAATTGTACGTATGAACCTTGCCCCCGGAAGGGGCTGTGTTGCGAATGTTTGCATTACCATTTACGCCAGAAACAGTTGCCTGCCTGTTGCTTTCCTCCGGATGCGGAAAGGACATACGACCGTTCTTTTGGCCACTTCGTGAGATTGTACAATCAGGGGAAGCTGTAAGGTTAGCTGTTTTCCGGCACTGTTTGTCCGGAAATGGCTCCGGGAAAAATTGTTTCCGGGGCCATTTTTTTTGGGGCCTGCCGCTGCCAGCCGGTGTTTCCAAGTCTTCTTTTTACAGGAAGCTTCGGTTTACAGTGACGGGCCGCCCGATTTCGGCTTGATTTTTTCCGGGGAATTGTGCTGATTAAATTCCGTTGAAACGGGCATTCTAATTTTTTGCCGGGAAAAACCAGAGGGGAGGTACGAGATGAAAAGAGCAAACATACGGTGGGCCATTTTATTGCTGGCGGTGCTTGGTCTGGGGGCTGCGCCAGCGGATCCACCCGGTCAGCCAGAACTCTCGCTTGAGCAGATTATGCAGGATCCAAAATGGATGGGCTCCTTTCCGGGCCGACCCTACTGGTCTGAAGATGGCAAGTGGGTCTATTTTATGTGGAATCCGGAAAAGGCCGAAAGCGATTCGCTCTACAAAGTTGCGCGGGATGGCGGGAAACCGGTAAAAGTGACTCTGGAAGAGCAAAGGAATATGCCTTCACGGTATGGCCGNTACAACAAAAAGCGAACNCTGAAGCTTTACGAGAAGAATGGGGATCTGTTCCTNCTGGATATCCGCAAAGGGCGGATCCGGCAGCTTACCAGCACGGTGGAGCAGGAATCGGATCCCAAATTCCTCCTGGACGAGCGTTACATCCAGTTTGAACGGAATGGCAATCTCTTTGTACTGTCTTTGCGGGACGGCACAATTCGGCAGATAACTGATTTCCGGAAGGGAAAGAAAAAGGGTGAAAAGCGGCTGACACGTCAGGAGAGATGGCTGAAGCGGCAGCAGCTTGAACTGATTCAGGTGCTGAAAAAGCGGCGAGATCTGCGGGAACTGAGGGAAAAGCGGAAGAAAAAACTCCAGCCGAAGCGTCCTAAGCCGATTTACCTGGGAAACGGCAAGG
>MTOL01000191.1 GCA_002011685.1 Deferribacteres bacterium JdFR-76 | reverse complement strand
CGGGAACAAGGTCCGGAAGAAGATCTGGAACGGAATGAGCTGCAACGGCGGGTGTGGCGGGCAATCGAGAAGCTGACGGAACTGGAGCGAGAAGTGATTGTATTGCGGGAGTTTCAGAATTTGAGTTACCGGGAAATGGCGGAGGTTTTGCAGTGTCCGGTGGGAACGGTGATGTCTAGGCTGTATAATGCACGTAAGCATCTGGCGAAATTGCTGAAAGAAGAATGACGCGAAACGACAAGCGGGAACGCTGCCAGCAGCTAATCATGGCGCTAATTGACGGTGAGATCTCCGCAGCGGAGAGAACAGAACTGGAGCGTCTGCTGGAAAAGTTCCCGGAGATGCGTCAGGAACTGGAAGAGTTTCAGCAATTAAAGGAGGTGACAAAAACTATGAAGCTGCGATCTCCCGATCCAGATGTGTGGCAGACCTACTGGGCCAATGTGTACAACCGCATCGAGCGGGGTATCGCCTGGTTTCTAGTGGTTGTAGGTCTTGCCATTCTGGCAACGTATGGAATCGCCGAGGGCATTCTCAAAATGATGCGCGATCCAGAATACCCGCTGATACTCAAAATCGGGTCCTTTGCAGCCATACTGGGCGGTGTGCTGCTTTTCCTCTCTGTGATACGGGAAAAACTGTTTATCCGCAAACACGAGCGATATAAGGAGGTGCAACGATGATTTGTGTAACCACGTCGGACATTCCCGGGAAACGTATCGTGAAAGTTCTGGGTCTTGTGAAAGGCAACACCATCCGGGCTCGCAACATCGGCAGGGATGTTCTGGCCCTTTTCAAATCACTCGTGGGGGGAGAAATTGAAGAATATACCAAAATGATGGCAGAAGCACGCGAACAGGCGATGGACCGCATGATTGAGGAAGCAAAACAGCTGGGGGCCAATGCCATTGTGGGAATCCGCATTACCACCAGTTACATGATGACCGGTGCATCAGAACTTCTGGTTTATGGGACGGCTGTTGTGGTAGAGTAACCGGATGTTTATGCCATGGGGCCGGGAATTCACATTTCGAACTCTTTCATTTTTTCTGCCATTTCCCGCAGCCGTTTCTGAACCCGGTAATGGACGCTATGTTCCGGGTAGCGTCCATGCCGGTCCCTCTTCCCGGCTACCATGCCCGTCATAATTTCAATCCCCTCATCAATCGTATCGATGGCGTAGATGTGGAACTCTCCGCGTCGTACGCTCTCAATCACTTCGGGCTTTAGCATCAAATCTGGCACATTTTTTCGTGGAATGACCACGCCCTGGGTGCCGGTAAATCCGCGGGCCTTGCAAATGTCGTAAAACCCTTCAATCTTTTCGTTCACACCGCCAATGGGCTGTATCTCTCCCTTCTGATTGACAGAACCGGTGATGGCCAGATCCTGCCGCAGGGGGATGCGGGCAATGCTGGAAAGAAGAGCCAGAATCTCCGCGGCGGAGGCACTGTCGCCATCCACACCGGTGTACGATTGCTCGAAACAGATACTGGCGTGAATAGTAAGGGGCAATTCCTGAGCGTATTTTCCATTCAGGTATCCGGAGATAATCAGGACGCCTTTGTTGTAGATTTTGCCGCTCAGCTCAGCTTCCCTTTCGATGTTGATGATCCCGGCCCGGCCCAGCGCAACCTCTGCTGTGATTTTGGAGGGTTTCCCGAAGCTNTAGTCNCCCATGTCGTAAATGGAGAGCCCATTAACCTGGCCGATACGGTTGCCAGAAGTGTCGATGAGCAGAACGTCGTCCAGAATGGCCTGGCGCAGCTTTTCTTCGGAAAGGCTGAGGCGTTCCTGGCGAGCCTGAATGGCCCGGTTGATGTGGCTTTCTGTGATTAAGCCAGCGTTCTCCTGCCGGGCCCAATAGTGGGCCTCGCGAATGATGTCGGCTATATCGCTGAAGCGCGTGCTCAGTTTGTTGTTGCGGCCAGCAAGACGCACTCCGTATTCCACAATGGCTGCCATTCCTTCCCGGTCGACCGGCAGGAGTTGCTCATTCCGGCAAATCTTGCTGATGAAACGGATGTATTTTTGCACCGCATCACGACCATTGGGCATCTCTGTGTCGAAATCAGCACGGATCTTAAATATTTTCCGGAACTCGTCTTCCATTTCGTACAGCAAGTCGTAGGTGTAACGGTCGCCGATGGCGATGACCTTGAGTTGCACCCGGATGGGACGGGGTTTGATCGAGGGAAGCATGACCCACGGAGTGGTGTGATCCGGCTGAATGATGATTTCGCTGTTTTTCAATACCCGTTTCAGAGCTGGCCAAACCCGGGAATCCATCAGGGCGTCAACCAGGTTGATGACCAGGTACCCGCCGTTGGCACGCAGGATCGAGCCGCCGCGGATTTGCATAAAGCTGCTGTTCCACCGGCCGCGCGGGTCCGGCGACGCCTCGATGGTGCCGAAAAGGTTGGTGTAAGTAGGCGCCGTTTCAATCACGATCGGAGGACGGCGGGTCTGACTGTTGTCCACCAGCAGGTTAACCCGGTAGCAAAGATAAGGGTCGCCACTTTCCAGCTCGTTTTCCCCCCTTGCGGAAAAATCTTCCAGATGTTCTTCGATGTGCTGGAAAACTTTGTCCAGATACGTGCGGACTTCCTGCCGTTCATACCGTTGCTGAAGTTCCGTTTTCCAGTGGGTCAGAATAGGATGCAGATATTTTTTCTTCAGTACTCTTAAGCTATCGTTCAGTTCTGTCTGAGCGGATTGGCTTTGCCGGAGAATGCCATGCAAGGTTTCCAGCAGCTCTTCCCGTTTCTGCTGAAGGGCTTCCATCTGTTCTCTGGGGAATTCACCGGATTCCACCTTTTCCTGAAGCTGTTCCCAGGGAACGGGTTTTCCGTCCAGAATGGGGAAAAGCTCTGGCCGGGGAATGCCGCCCATTTCGATCTGGATGAGGGCCAAGCCGCGTTTTTCCGCTTCTTTTTGCAACTGCTGAATAGGTTCCAGACTTTTGCGACGGTAGCGCTCCAGGAGGATCTTCCGTTCCTCTTTGAACTGCTCGTTTTCCTCCAGCTCCGGCACAATTTGACGCAGGCGTTCCACCAGGTTTTCCATATCCCGCACAAAGGCGCGTCCGTCACCGGCTTTCAGATAGAGGGGAAGCGGTTCGTTGGGATCGTCGAAGTTGTACACGTAACAGATGTCATCTGGAACCGGACCATCTTCCTGAATTTGCTCCAGCAGTTTCTGGATGGTGGTCATTTTTCCGGTGCCGGTAAGCCCGGAAACGTAAATATTAAACCCGTAGCTTTTAATGCGCAGTCCTGTTTCGATCGCGCGGAGGGCGCGGTCCTGACCGATGATTTCGTCGGTGGGTTCGATTTCATCGCTGCGGCTGGCGGGAATCCACTCCCGTGGACAGCGCCAGCGCAGTTGGTCGGCGGGAATTTCGTACCGTTGGGGGTCCGCCGGCTGCAGAGCCTGATCGGGAAAAAATTCGCGGTTACTTTTCAGGTTGCGTTTCCGTTTGCGGTTCATTTCTGTTCCAGTCCTTCCCGTTCCGTTCGGGTCATTTTACAGGGATGATGACCACTTCAATGCGCCGGTTAAGTGCCCGTCCCTCTTCTGTTTCGTTGCTGGCAATGGGCCTGTCTTCTCCGTATCCAACGGCAGTGATGCGTTTCCGGTCCAGATTGGAATTGGCCAGAATGTACTGAACCACGGCATTGGCCCGTTCTGTGGAAAGGCGTTCGTTTACGGCCCGGCTGCCGCGGGAATCGGTGTGGCCTTCAATCCGCACATAGGCGTTGGGAAATTGCTGGATCGCCTGAATGACTTTGGTCAGAAGCGGGAAATATTCGGGCCGGATGATGGCTCTACCTGAAGGGAATTGGATCCCATACAGCCGGATAATGACGTTGTCGCCTTCTTTCAGGATTTTTGCTTCTTCTGGGGAGAAAAGCTCCTCCACCCGACGGAACCGTTCCCGGGCCTCCTGTTCCTCGCGGAATTTCCGCTCCAGTTCGGAAAGCCGGCCCTTCAGCTCCGGCAGTTTATTGAGCACCAGAGAATCAACTTCGGCACTGAGTTCTTTTACCCGGTTCTGAAGCCGAGCAATCTGTTCCTGATTCATCCGGTTTTCCTGTTTTAGCTCCAGGATGGCCTCCACAATCCGTAAGGCCGGAGGTTGAAACCCGCCGTCAAACTCAAGGCTCAGGTTCAGGGTTTCTCCAATTTTGATCATCTGTTTCTCCACATCCAGCAGGAACTCTTCGAGATCGGTTTCGCCTTTTTGTACTTTGCGGATGACNCCACCCAGATACAGGGCATGTTTGGCTTCATAAAGGGCTTCGTTGGCGATTCGCTGGGCTTTGTCCTGTGCATAACGGTCGTTATCCAGAATTTTTTCCGCTTCCAGGGCAAGATCCCTCGCCTTCTGCAGGGTAATGGGGGCCAGTTTATCGATCTTTTTCTCGCGGCACTCGGCTAAGGCGTCCCACACTTCGTGCAAAATTCGGGTTTTGATGGCCTCCAGCTCCGCCTGACGGTAAATTTGAGCACCTTTCACGGCCAGTTCCCGGGCATCGTTGGTTTTGCCGTCTTCCACCTTCATGGCGGCCTTGCGGAAAATTTCTTCACCTTTCTGGAACAGATCCGGGGCCCATTCTTCCACGTCCTGTTTGAGTGCATCCCGGCGGGCATTGGCCATCTCCTGAAGGGTGATCTGGGATATGCGTGTTACCTCGATGGCCTTTTTCAGATTGCGGGTTGCCTCTTCCAGCTTTTTCCGAATGTCAGAAAGTTTTTTCCCTTTTTCGAAATCCTCTTTGGCTTTGCTGAATAGCTCGAAGCCGCGTTCGTAGTAACGGGGTGAATAAAGGTTGGCCTCCACTTTGCGGGCATCCTGAAGAAGCACTTTGGCCTCGCTGAAGATGGCGGTGTCCAGCTGCTGGGCTTTTATAGGGACAGCCAGCGCGCAGGAAAAACCCAGAACCAAAATCGCGAAGCATTTTAGCGTTCGCATACACCCTCCCGGGATTGGTTTGATCGTTTGTATGGTAGATTGTCCGGTGCTTTTCAAGTTTAGATCGACTGCAATATAGCAAGAATTCTACGCCTTTGCAAGTTCTTTGAGAAATTAGAATTTAGGAAGAATTCGGAGAAAACCGATCCTGCTCCAGGTGGAGAAAACCCCGCAGCAGCGCCTACGGCCGCGCAGAGCCAAATGAAGACCCGGATTCCTCCAGCCGGCTGTTAGAATCTGTCGTTTTTCCAGGTTAAAACAACCGGCGGGAGCCGGCAAATTGGGTGGCGGCCCCGGCGGAATTTCACCATTTACTTTTTGCGGATGAACCAGACCTTGCTGATCTTGCCGTTTTTCACCTGATAAATGGCAACGACGTCCGCTGTACGCCCGCTTGGGAAACCGGAGGCGTGTTCCCGGTCGAGGACGTAGTCGCCCAGAACAATCCGTTTTTTGATCTGGGCATGCAGGTTTGGTGCATTCTGGAACAACCGCCCGTAGCGTTCCTTCAGACGGTCAATTCCGGAATAACGCAGCTCATCCGGGAAATTGTAGATCTGGATGTCTTCTGCGTACGTTGCTGCAAACGCTTCCAGATTCCGGGCATTGTAGGCGTTCAGCTGGGTCTGGACCACATCTTCCGGGGTTGGATGGAGGATGTCCTCCGGCCAGAAAACATGTCCGTCCTTAACCACGGCGTAGATATCGGCTGTGTTCGTTATTTTTTCCAGCGGGTTGGAATTCAGGATGACCAAATCGGCCAGTTTACCTTTTTCGATG
>MTOL01000193.1 GCA_002011685.1 Deferribacteres bacterium JdFR-76 | reverse complement strand
AATAGTAATAGAGTGGTTTGATTCCGATCCGGTCTCTTGCCAGAAAGAACGACCCGGACTGCTTATCGTAAATGGCAAACCCAAACATGCCGTTTAGATATTGGAGGCATTTCTCGCCGTATTCTTCGTAAGCATGAAGAATGGTTTCCGTATCGCTGTTGGTGCAGAAGGTGTGGCCCTTCTGCTGCAGCGTCCGGCGGAGCTCCTGAAAATTGTAAATCTCTCCGTTGAAAACAATGGCAAAATCTCCCGTTTCGTTGAACTGCGGCTGCTGCCCGGTTTGCAGATCAATGATGCTCAGCCGGCGCATACCTATTCCCGCTCGGCCATCAACGAAAATACCCTCATCATCCGGACCGCGGTGCACGATGGTCCGGCACATCCTCTGGAGAAGATGTGAATCAGCTTTCTGGCTGGAGTTAAACGCCACACCACAAATTCCGCACATGGGCTCTACGTCCCCGCCTGCTTTGTTATATTATCGATTAGCTGCCGAATTTTGTTTAGATAGACACGGTAGCTGTACTTCTCTTCTGCCAGGCGGCGTGCATTTTCCACAATTTTTCGCCGCTTTTCTGCATCGGTGATCGCCTCCACAATTCCGGCCGCAAACGCTTCCGGCTCCGGTTCCGTCAGAATAGCCACCCGGTCATCCAGAACCTGCGTGTGGGTAATATGTCGCGTAGCAATCACCGGCTTCCCCGAACGCAGATAAGAATAGATCTTCAACGGTGTGTTATTGCCCGAAATTCTCGGCGAAACCAGAATGTCGGCAAACTCGGTGAAACGGTGCGCAACAGCGGGGGATACGGAACCGGTCAACGTGAAATGGGCACTGAGCCCGCGGGCGCGAATTCGCTCCCGGTATTGCTGCACCTGATCCTCTCGGCCGCCAACCAGAATGAAATGGGCATCGGGTACCCGGGCGATTACCCGGTCCGCTCCATCTATTAGAAGATCGATCCCCTGGTAGGGTTCAAATGTACCCACATAAACCACCTTTACTTTTTTCTCCAAATCGGGATCCACAAACACAGGAAAATCCGTTTTACCGTTCACTCCAAAGATCTGGGAATAATCCACCACATTTTCAATGAGTATGTGATTCTTCGCTTCAAAATGCTGCTCCACATAATTGTACAGGTCCGGACAGATGGTAATTACACCATCGGCGGATTCGATGGTTTTCTGTTCCAGCCAGGAAAAGATGGCGTGAAGTAACCGGGATCGGGAAAAACGGAAGTTCACCAGCTGCTGCGGCAGGCTAGAGTGCATGTCGTACAAATGCGGAATTCCGAACCAGGACTTTAACAAAATCCCCATGAATCCGGCTTCCTCGTGAGTGTGCAAAAGGTCATATTTTTGGGCTTTCAACTTTTTGATCGCCAGCCAGAACAGCAGAGCATCCACAGGAATTTTTGCCAGAGAGGGCCCCACCTTGATTTTTTTGATAAACGGCACGGAAGGAATCCGGATAATTTGCACGTTGGGAAGGTCCACATCCTTCCCGATGTGGTAGGTGAGCAGGTCCACCTGATGTCCCAGTTCGGAAAGGGCTTTCAGGCGGCCCAGAACACTGAACGGCGTACCCCTCGGCTGGAAAAATGGCTGCGGTGCAATCATTAAAATCTTCATCTTTTCCTCTGATTCATTTTGAAACACTTTCGTTCAATAAATGAAAAACGGCCCATTTGCCCGTTAGCTCTTTTTAGTTGGCAAAAAGAGTACCAAAATGAAATGCGCCGAATCGGCGCATAACTTCAATAATTACAACGAATTGCTACATCAGGCAGGCTCTACGAATAGCAATCCGGGTCTGGGCCGTTGTACTAAAATGAAACAATGCTTTATTTTCCACCAACAACATGCTTTCTACCAACGCAATAATATGTAAAGCCAAGCTGAGCCATTTTGTCCGGCTCATAAATGTTCCGCAGATCGAAGACCACGGGTGATTTCATCAGGGACTTGATCTTCTGCATGTCCAGACTGCGGAACTGGTTCCACTCCGTCATGAAAATAAGGGCATCACTGTCTTTCACTGTCTCGTACGTTTCTTTGCAGTACTGCACTTCTGGAAGGATCTTTCGGGCATTTTCCATGGCCACAGGATCGAACGCCTTGATCTTCGCCCCGTCCTGCAGCAGCCCCTTAATGATGTCGATGGAAGGCGCATCGCGCATATCATCCGTATTGGGCTTGAAGGAGAGCCCGAGAACAGCGAGGGTTTTGCCTTTCACATCTCCAAGCCCTTTGCGGATCTTTTCCAGCATCCGTTCGCGTTGCTTGCGGTTAACTTCGATGGTAGCGCCGATAATTTTCAGCTCATATCCCTTCTTCTTGGCCAGGTTGTAAATCGCCTGAGTATCTTTGGGGAAGCAGGATCCGCCAAACCCCGGTCCCGGATGCAGAAATTTCCGGCCGATGCGGTTGTCCAGCCCCATGCCTTTGGCCACATCGTGTACATCTGCCCCAACCAGTTCGCACAAATTGGCAATTTCGTTGATAAACGAAATTTTGGTAGCCAGAAAAGCATTGGATGCATATTTGATGAGCTCGGCCGTTTCGATGTTGGTAATAACGAACGGTGTTTCGATCAGGTAGAGCGGGCTGTAGAGATCTTTCATGATCGCGATCGCCTCTTCCTGCTCCGCTCCGATTACCACGCGGTCCGGACGCATGAAATCATCGATGGCAGACCCCTCACGCAAAAATTCAGGGTTGGAGGCCACAGCAAATGGCATCTTGTTCTTCTGGTTCTTTTCGATAATGCCCTTAATCCATTTTCCGGTTCCTACCGGTGCGGTACTTTTATTCACAATAACCTTGTACCCGTTCTGATATTTAGCGATGTCTTTTGCCACAGCTTCAATAAAACTGAGGTCGGCGCTGCCGTCAGGCTTCGGCGGGGTTCCTACGGCAATAAAGATGACCAGCGACTTTTCCACCGCCTCTTTCAGATCGGTGGTGAAGAAAAGGCGGTTTTCCTTCACGTTTTTCGAAACCAGAACATCCAGCCCCGGCTCATAAATGGGGATGATCCCTTCATTCAATTTGCGAATCTTTTCCGCGTCGTTGTCCACACAGATCACTTCGTTCCCAAATTCGGCAAAACAGGTTCCTGTAACCAAACCTACGTAACCGGTACCTATCACAGCGATGTGCATGACGAACCTCCATCATCAATATTTCGTTTCTCAATATGCACCATATCCAAACAGAACCACAAAAAAGGTTTTGGCGATAATTTTCAGATCCAGCCAGAGGGACCAGTTGTCGATGTATTCCAGATCCATTTCCATCCAGCGGTCAAAGTCCACCATGTTGCGCCCGCTTACCTGCCAGATACAGGTAATGCCCGGCTTTAGGCTAAGTCGTCGCCGCTGCCAGATCTCGTACATTTCCACTTCCACCGGTAGCGGCGGCCTCGGTCCTACGATGCTCATATCGCCTTTCAGAACATTGAACAGCTGCGGAAGCTCGTCCAAACTCGTCTTCCGCAAAAAACGGCCAAAAGGAAACACGCGCGGATCTCGTTTCAGCTTAAAGACGGGACCCCGCATCTCGTTTTTGCGTTCAAGTTCTTTCTTTTTCAGTTCTGCCCCCACAACCATGGTACGAAATTTATACAAGGTGAAGCGCCTGCCGTTCAAACCGCAGCGCTCCTGTTTGAAAATGATGGGCCCTTTGCTCGACAATTTGATACCGATGGCGATGAAAATAAAGAGCGGCAAAGTCAGAATAAGTCCCGTGAGAGAAATCACAATATCCATGGCCCGCTTTACAAACAGCTGCCACTCCTTTGCCGAAAAGGTCTCGTATTCCAGCAGCGGAATACCGGCAAATTCAGTCTGTTTGACCCGGGAAATCTTTGTATTGTAAAGGTCCAGCGAGAGGTAAATACCCACCCCTTCGCTTTCGCACGCCCAAATAGCCTCCTCAATCCGTCCAAGCCAGGAACGTGGTACCACAAAAACCACCCGGTCGATCACGTAATTGTGCAGCAGGTGCGGAATGTCTGAAATTTTGCCTAGCACCTTGATCCCCATGATCCTCTGACCGATCCGGGCTGGCTCCTCATCGATCAGGCCCACAATATTGAATCCCCACTCCTTGTGCTGTTTCACCAGCTCGATAAAGCGCTGAGCCCTCTTTCCCGTCCCTACAATAAGAAGGTTCTGGCTGTTGTAGCCGCTCTTGCGGAGAAAGATCAAAAAGAGGCGCAGCATGTATTTCTGGATGATCAGCAAAACGGCACTATCAAACGAAAAAGCCAGCACAAAGAGGCGGCTGGTGAGGGTCATTTTGGTAAGAAACACAATACTGCCAATGGCCAGCGTCGTGGCCACACCTGCCTGAAAGATTCCCCAGATGATCTTCCAGAAGCTCCGAACGCGGAAATCATTATAAACCCGGAACAGAGACAAAAAGAAGATCCAGAAAATGATCGCCGAAATGAGGATAATGAGGTTGTTTTCGGTGAAAAATAGCGCCCCAGGCCAATCGAATGAAGGCGCAAACGCCATCTCCCCCAGCCGGAAGGCCTGGCGCACGTATTTCATCAGAAAAAAGGTGATGAAAAAGGACACCAGAATGGTTACAGCATCCAGAAACTGGAGCAAATTTTTCAAAAAGATTTCTTTTTCCCTAACCATTTACCCTGACAACCCTCTCCCAACGTCTCTGTACCATTCAACAAATCGGCGAATCCCCTCTTCAAAATAGACCCTGGGTTCATAACCCAGCTTCTCCCGGGCCTTGCTGATATCTGCATAGGTCATCTCCACATCCCCGGGTTGAAACGGCAGGTGTTCAATTTTAGCTTTTTTGCCCAGGTTCTTTTCGATCTCCTGAATCACCTTCATTAAAGGGATGGTTTTGGAATCCCCAAGATTGTAGATTTCATATCCATTGCAGCGGTCCAGCATTGCCAACAGCCCATCGATGATGTCGGAGATATAGGTATAATCCCTGCGGGTGGACCCGTCACCGTAAATTGGCACGGTCTGACCGGTATCAATAAGCCGGGTGAATTTGTGAATGGCCATATCAGGTCTTTGTCTGGGACCGTAGACCGTAAAAAAACGCACGCAGTTAACGGCAATTCCGTAAAGATGGTGGTATGTGTAACAAATCAATTCGCCTGCTTTTTTGGTTGCAGCATACGGAGAGACCGGATGGTCAACCGGATCCTCCTCGCTGAAGGGCACCTTTTTCTGGTTGCCGTATACAGAAGACGAAGATGCGAAAACAAATCTGGTTATGCCGTGTTCTCTGGCCAGTTCAAGCAAATTGACCGTTCCCTGAATGTTGGTCCGCTGGTATAAAAGTGGCTCCTTAATGGAAGGTCGCACACCAGCCCGTGCAGCAAGATGGTAAATGAAATCGATCCGATGGCTGGAAAACAAAGACTGAAGCTGTCCCAGTTCGCAGATATCTGCCTCTACCAGCGTAAAGTTGTCATTATCGACCAGCCGGGCGATATTTGCCCGCTTAATTCTGGGCGAATAGAAATCATTAAAATTGTCCACACAAATCACATGATGCCCCTGCCCTACGAGAACCTCACAGAGGTGCGATCCGATAAAGCCTGCCCCGCCAGTTACCAGTATGTTCATCGTCAGCTAACCTCTTTCAGTAGTGGTAGTAACTGTAGCCTTCGTGAGCCAGATCTGCATCCATCCCGTTCAGAACCACGCCCAGCAAATTCACAGGAATGTTGCTGAATAATTCCAACTTTTGCTTGGCCACGTTGCGG
>MTOL01000340.1 GCA_002011685.1 Deferribacteres bacterium JdFR-76 | reverse complement strand
TCCCGGTGCTCTGCGGCGTTGGATACGACAATGTGGGGACACGGGAATTGCTGGATTTTTTGGTGAAATTTGCCCCGTCGCCGGCAGACCGCGGCGAAATTGAGGGGACGGCACCGGATTCCGATGAAAAGAAGGTGCGCAAACCGGATCCGGCCGAACCGCTGGCAGCGCTGGTGTTTAAAACGGAATCGGAACCGCACGTTGGCGAATTCTCTTTTTTCCGCATTTACAGCGGTACACTGCATTCCGGCGATGAAGTGCTGAATCCCAACCGGAAATCCACTGAAAAGATTGGGCAGATCTTCGCAATTTGTGGCAAACAGCGTAAAGATGTGGGCGTAATGGCAGCTGGGGATATCGGAGCCGTGGTGAAACTCAAAAATACCCATACTGGAGATACCCTGTGTGATAAAAAAGACCCGATCCTGCTGCCAACCATTCAGTTTCCAGAACCGGTGATCCGTGTGGCTGTGGAACCCAAATCGAAAGGGGATGAGGAGAAAATCTCGGCCGGATTGGCTACCCTGCATGAAGAAGATCCCACCTTTGTGGTGCACTATGATCCCGAGCTCCGGCAGACCATCATTCAGGGCCAGGGCGAAATGCACCTGGATATTGTGGTCAAGCGGCTCAAAACCAAATTTGGAGTAGATGTAGAACTGGCAGAACCGAAGATTCCCTACCGGGAGACCATCAAGGGAACGGCGCAGGTACAGGGGAAATACAAACGGCAGTCCGGCGGCCGCGGTCAGTACGGAGACGTCTGGATTAAAATCGAGCCGCTCCCGCGGGGAACCGGTTACGAATTTGTGGATGCTATAGTGGGTGGGGTCGTGCCCAGCAAGTATATTCCGGCAGTAGATAAAGGGATTCAGGAAACCATGGCAGAGGGCGTTCTGGCCGGATATCCCGTAGTGGACGTAAAAGTAACGCTGTACGATGGTTCTTTCCATCCGGTGGATTCTTCGGACTTGGCTTTCAAAATTGCAGCGTCAATGGCCTTTAAAAAAGGCTTCATGGAAGCCAAACCGACGCTGCTAGAACCCATTTATGATGTGGAAGTTCGTGTGCCGGAGGAATTCCTGGGTGATGTGATGGGAGATTTATCGGCCCGCCGGGGCAAAATTCTGGGGATTGAGGCGGAAGGCAATTTTCAGGTCATCAAAGCCAAAGTTCCGCTGGCGGAGCTGTACAAATACTCTACATCCCTCCGGTCACTCACGCAGGGACGCGGCATTCACCGGAGGAAATTCTCCCACTATGAGGAAGTTCCACCGGATATCGCGCAAAAGATCATTGAAAAGGCCAAACAGGAAAAAGAAGCGGAAAACAAATAGGAACGGGTGGAATGGAGAAGCTCTGGGCTCCGTGGCGGCTGGAGTATATTAAGAATGCGGATAAGATGAAAGAGGAAGGGTGTATCTTTTGCGATTTGCCTGAAGAGGGACCGGAAAATGACCGGAAAAATTTGATCATATTTCGGGGAAAACGGGCATTTGTGATCCTGAATAAATATCCGTATAATAACGGTCATTTAATGGTCGTTCCTTACCGCCACACCCGGAGTCTGGAAGAACTGGATACGGAGGAAAAGCTGGAGCTGATGGATTTGCTGGAAAAATCCGTGGGGGTGCTGGAGAAAGCCTACGCCCCCCACGGATTCAATATAGGAATGAATCTTGGCCGGGTGGCCGGGGCAGGCATCGATGAGCACATTCATTTTCACATCGTACCACGATGGAAGGGGGATACGAATTTCATGCCGGTGGTTGCCAACACCAAAGTCATATCTGCCAGCCTGGATGATACGTTTGATCAGCTGCGGCCGTATTTTGAGAATTTATTGAAGTAGGCGCCTTTTTCTTCTCAGAAGATCGGGGTGGGGCGGTCTATTCTTTCCATATTTTCTCCTGGCAAAGAAATTATTCAGGGGCAATGAGCTGTTTTTTTTTTGCGAACCACGTGGATGGTTCGGTACCTTTGGAAAATATTTTTTTTAAGAGGCGGAGTATTTGCGTACGGTACGTTCACCGCTTTTTTGTTTTTCAAGATTTTTCTCCCTGCCCAGAGATTTTGGTTATTTTATTCCCAGGCGGATTGAGGAGGTTAATAAACCGGTTTCGTGTGGGATGTGTTTGGAAACTGGAAGGGCTTCGACCGGTTGTGAACGGCGAAAATAAAGCCAGCCTGGAGCAATGATGGCAGAAGGTAGGGAAGCGCGGTATTCCCGCCGGGCCCGGTTGAATGTGTTTGTGGAGCGTTTGCAAAATAATTCAGATTGCGAAATGTGCTGAATGAAAATGGCTGTCAGGATGAAATTTCCTATTCTTCCTCATTCTTCACGCGGTTCCAGATGGCATCCATTTCTTCCAAACTAGATTGTTCTGGGGTTTTTCCTTTTCGGGCCAGCTCTTCTTCAATTCTCTGAAATCGCCGGATAAATTTCTCGATGGTAGCCCGGAGAGCATCTTCTGGGTTTACTCCGATGAAACGGGAAAGATTAACCAAGGCAAAAAGCAGGTCGCCGAATTCCTCTTCGATATCCGGTTTTGAATGATTGCGTTCGATATTTTCCTTCAGCTCGCGGAGTTCCTCTTCAACTTTCTTCCAAACATCTTTTACGTCCTGCCAGTCGAAGCCCACGTGCGAAGCTTTGGCCTGAATTCGGTAGGCACGCAACAAGGCTGGCAGGTATTTGGGAACACCGGACAGGACCGAGGCCCGTCCTTCTTCACGTTTTAGCCGCTCCCAGTTGCGGCTCTGTTCTTCCGGCGTTTCGATTCTGGTTTCACCAAACACGTTGGGGTGACGGCGGATCAATTTCTCATTGATGGAGCGGATAACGTCATCGATGGTAAAGGCCTTTTCTTCTGCGGCAATTTGTGCATGAAAAACTATCTGTAGCAGAAGATCACCCAGTTCCTCTTTCAAATTCTGGAGATCATTCTGGTCCAGACATTCCAGGGTTTCAAAAGTTTCCTCAAGCAGAAACTGACGCAGGGATTGATGCGTTTGTTTCCGGTCCCAGGGGCATCCTTCTGGGCTGCGCAGCACCGCCATAATGGCTACAAGCTGGCGGAACGGGTCCGGTATTTCGCGGATCTGATCCAGTTTGGAACGGCCGGATGTTTTTTCAGGTCCGTGNTTCTGGAGGTTGTCCATGCTTTGCTCCTGCTTTTCCTGGGAGTTCGGATTCCGTTTGATTGAATCTTCACGAACAAAATAAAATAAACCGGCAGTCGATGAATCGCAAATTTCTCTTTTTGGAAAAAGATAAGACGTGCAGGTCTTACCGCAAAAATTGCTTGAAAGTGGTCTTTCGGTTCTCTAAAATTTAGAATAATTTGTTAAGCTAACAAACGTGAGGAGGCCGATGCGTCATTCGTTCCAGACTTATACCTTAGAGCTTAAACATACATTCCGGGTTGCGGGCGCAAAAGACCGCGACACTGCCGAGATTGGAATTTTACGCCTGGAGGCGGGCGACCTGGTTGGGTATGGCGAGGCGGCTCCTTCTGCGTTCTGGGGGGAATCCATTGAAGAGGTTGCCCGGGCAGCTGAAAAAGTGAGTCTGGCAGATTTCAGCTCTCCAGTGGCTTATGAGTCCATTCTGGAATATGTGCGGGAAAAGTGGCAGCCACCGAAGGCCTTTCTGGCCGCACTGGATATGGCCCTTTTCGATCTGGCAGCCCGATCCATTGGCTTACCGGTATACCGATTTCTGGGACTGAACTCGGAGCACTCCGTTCCAACCTCTCACACCATTGGCATTGCAGACCTTGATTCCATTACGAAAAAAGTGAAGGAAGCGTCCGATGCTGCCATTTTGAAAATCAAGCTGGGAACCGCCTATGACATTGAAATCATCGAACATGTGCGCAAGATTACCGATAAACCCATCCGGGTGGATGCCAATGAAGCCTGGCTGAAAGAAGAAGCGGTGGAGAAGATCACTTGGTTGGCCACGCAGAACGTGGAGCTGGTGGAGCAGCCTCTCCCCGCTGCACAAATCGAAGAAACGGCATGGGTACGGGAAAGGGTTCCTTTGCCTATTATTGCGGATGAAAGCGTGCAAACCAGCGCGGACATTCCGCGCCTCAAAGATGCATTTGACGGGATCAATATCAAATTGATGAAATGTGGCGGGCTGCTGGAGGCGATCCGCATGATTCAGCTGGCCCGGATAGAGAATATGAAAGTGATGATTGGCTGTATGCTGGAATCCAGTCTTGGTATTGCCGCAGCTGCCCAGCTTTTGCCACTGGTGGATTATGCGGATCTGGATGGTAATCTGCTGATTGCCAATGATCCTTTTGACGGGCTGCCTGTAACCGACGGTTATATTCAGCTAACGGACCGACCTGGACTGGGCGTGCAGCCCAAAACGGCTATTTTCCGCTGATCTCGGTAACCGTGCAGGAATACTCCGGAAAGGAAGGAAAATGTATCCGGTCAAAACTCTTAAGCAGTGGGCTGTTTTCTTTTTTTACTACCTCCGGCACAGTGGGTTTGTATCAGTCCTGCTGCTTTCTGGATTTGTTCTGGGACTTGTGGGCGGGTGTGGACCCAAGCCGTCTGCCTTTGGGCCGCTGACTGCGGAAGACCGTTTCCGCGAGGAAGTGGACCGGATTCTTGACGATCCTGCATTTGCTACAGCTTATTGGGGTATTGTTGTTCAATCCCTGAAAACAGGGGAATATCTCTATCTGCGTAATCCGCACCGGGGTTTCATGCCCGCTTCCAATATGAAACTTTTTACAACGGCTGTCGCTCTGGAAAAACTGGGGCCGGATTTCCGCTACACCACTTTTCTTTTGGCGGATGGAAAAGTGGAAAATGGGGTCCTGAAGGGGAATCTTCTGATCCGCGGAACGGGTGATCCCAGCCTCACAGGCCGCTATCATGACGATGATCCGCTGGCTGTGTTCCGGCAGTGGGCAGATTCGCTGAAATCCGCAGGGATCGATTCGATTGATGGACGGATTATCGGCGACGACAATTATTTTGAAGACGAAATCATGGGAACTGGCTGGTCGTGGGATTACCAATCTGACTGGTACGCTGCCCAGATCAGCGCACTTTCTTTTAACGACAACTGTGTGGACGTTTTCCTGGAGCCGGGTGACCAGCCTGGAAGTCCGGCGCGCTTTTTCCTGCGACCAGATACCCGGTATGTGCACGTGAAAAACGAAGTGAAGACTGTCCGGCACGGATTGGGCACTGCCATTTTCTTTGACCGGAGGCGCGGCACCAATTTTGTCCGTATGTTTGGTACAATTGAGCTGGATCGGAAAGGGTTCTGGGACTGGTTTTCCGTCGAAAATCCAACCCTTTACACCGCTTTTGTCTTTCGCGAAGTATTGTTGCACTGTGGAATTGGAGTCCGCGGAGCCGCTGTAGATATCGACAGTCTGGCTGGCTATGCCGTTCCGGATTCCATATGGGTGGTAGCCCGGTATTTTTCGCCTCCCTTGAGGGAGATCGTTCGCACCATTAATAAAGTGAGTCAGAATCTTTATGCGGAACTTTTGCTGAGGACACTGGGAAAAATATATAAAGACGTGGGTGATGCAGCCCATGGAGCTGAAGTGGTGAAAGAACATCTTGGGCGCTGGGGTATCGATCCCGGCCAATTCAAAATGGCTGACGGTTCTGGATTGTCGCGATTGAATATGGTAACACCCCTGCAAATTTCGATCCTTTTAAGAAAAATGCGGAACAATCCTTATTTTTTTGATTCGCTTCCCATCGCGGGAGTGGAC
>MTOL01000550.1 GCA_002011685.1 Deferribacteres bacterium JdFR-76 | reverse complement strand
TTTTCCCGTCGCTAACATTTGTGGTGTTTATTTTGCTGCCGTTTCTGGACCGGAGCCCGCATCCGGTTCACTACAACGTTCGCCCGACAGAACGTCCATTCATGACGTCCATTGGCGTGGCGGCCATCGTTTTCGTTTCGCTGCTGATTCTGGCTGGCTACATCGACGTACTGGGGATTTCGGTCTCTACCATGTGGCTGATTTTGATTGTGCCCACGCTGGCTGTTTGGTTTGGCGGCTGGGCCCTGCTGCGCTCGAGGCAGAAAAATCGTGAAACAAAATAAAATGTTGACGGTAAAAGAAGTGAACCAGCTAAAGAGGATAAAAATGCGGAAAATACTGATCGCATCTGTTCTGATTTCGGCTTTTCTTCTCCCTTCTGCTCTGCTGGCCCAGAAAAAGAACGGCAACAGCTGTGTGAACTGCCACAAAAATATTCCGAAGGACACTTTTATTGGTGAAAATTACATGAAGTGGCGCACGTCGGTGCACTCGGCAGCAGGTATCACCTGTGACCGCTGCCACGGAGGCAACCCGGAGAAACGGACCCGTCAGGAAGCCCATCTTGGGGTGTACAATTCCAGCAATTCGAAAAGCAAAGTGTTTTACAAGAATGTTCCGCGCACCTGTGGTGTGTGCCATACGATGGAGTACAAAGCATTTCGGACCAGCGTGCATTACGAGGAACTTCAGAGCAAAGGGTTGGGGCCAAACTGCGTTTCCTGTCACGGCGGGAAGGCCGCCTCCATNGTAACGCCAGACGAGATGTCGGAAATTTGTACCCGCTGCCACAATCCACGCAAACAGATCGATCCGAATGTCCCCACCCAGGCCTACCATGCGCTCTATCTGATGCTGCTGACACGAGATTTGCTGGATTGGGCGGAGGATTTTTATAAATTAAGTAGCTCAACGGGCAAAAAGCGCGAAGCCCGCAAGCTCCTGGATAATGCCCATCAGGAACTGGATGAGGCAATTGCCAGCTGGCATACGTTCGACGTTCGGAAGATTCTGCGCCTGACCCATTCGGCTGTGGAAAAGGCAAAAAAGGCCCGGCAGGCCTTGAAATAGATCCATCCATCTCGAACAGGGAAGTGAAATGAAAAAATGAAGGAGGGTTAGGACATGAAGAAGGCATTGGTTGTCATCCTGTCGTTGTTGGTGGCCACTTCGATGGCGTTTGGCCAGAAAGGGGCCAAATTCCAGTATATTGGATCCAAGAAGTGCAAAGTGTGCCACAATTCTCCCAAAAAAGGTGCCCAGTTTAAGAAGTGGCAAGCATCCAAGCACGCCAAAGCGTATGAAACCCTGGGTACTGCGGAAGCCAAAGAAATTGCCAAGAAGAAAGGCATTGCCGATCCTCAGAAGGCCGACGCCTGTTTGAAGTGCCACGTGACTGGCCATGGCAGCCCGAAGGATATGTTTGCTGCCAGTTTTGACGCAACCGAAGGTGTGGGCTGCGAAGCCTGCCACGGTCCGGGGTCCAAGTACAAAAGCATGAAGGTCATGAAGGACCTCTATGCCGGCAAAGTGGATCCCAAAACAGTAGGCTTTGTGAATCCTACTGAAGAGACCTGCAAGAAGTGCCACAATCAGGAAAGCCCCACCTTCAAGGCATTTAATTTCAAGGAATTCTACGCTAAAATTGCCCACGAAATACCCAAAAAGTAATCCGGTATTTCGCAGAAAATCGGAGGGGCCATCCATCCCGGTTGGCCCCTTTTTTATTTTGGCCCTGCTTCACGGGGTCAGTTTATCGGACTGAAAAATGCTCATTCCGAAACGCACTTTCTCCGGTTGCAGGGAAAGCATGGGGCGGTCAGTCTTTCCGGCCAGGCTGGAGAAAAAACGTTCGTTTCTGCTTTGCAAGGGATAGCAGGGGCCCGTTCTGAGAGGGAATTTTTGTGCAGCAGCGACGGCTTGGATGGAAACATGGGCGTTCGGGTTCTTTTTGAAATTCATGGAGGTGACGATAATGGGAAAGAGAAAAAACCGTGCCAGAAGCGGTTGTTGTGCGCACAAAAATTCATGAAAGAAATTGTTGCAATGTTAAAATCCGGGATTATATTATTAGTTAACTGTTGAATTTTGTTGCGGATTGTGTAGGAAATCTTTGGGATGTCCAGGATTTTTCAGTCGTTTGGCTTTAAACTCTTTCTGGCACTCACGTTAGTTGTTGCGTTTATCATCATCGTTTATTCGGTGGTTTCGATCCGCCATCAGGAACGGGCCCTTCTCAACCGTGCTATTCTGGAAGCAGACCGTTTCAGCGATGTTATCCGACGTTCCACCCATTACAGCATGCTTCTCAACCGAAAGCAGGATGTTTATCAGATTATTTCTACCATTGGAGATCAGCCGGGGGTGAAGGAGATCCGCGTATTTAATAAGGAAGGGGTAATTGTTTTTTCCACGGATTCCAGCGAAATTGGTTCGCGGGTGGGGAAAGAACATCCGGCCTGTATCGGCTGCCACTCTGCGCCGAATGCCAAGGCTACGCTGGGCGACCCGGGAAAGAGCATCCGCATTCTGGAAACCGCCACAGCGGGACGGGTGCTTTCTCTGAGCCGCCCGATTTTCAACGAACGCAAATGTTACGAGGCCGACTGCCATGCCCATGAAAGCCGGCAGAAGGTCCTGGGTGTTCTGGATGTTTCGGTCTCTATGCTGCCCTTTGACCGTGAAATTGCCATTCAGAAACGTGAAGCGGTGATCTTTACCATCATTTTGCTCATCGCCATTGTCATTGTGGTTGGCCTTTTTGTCTGGCGGTTTGTCCATGTACCCATCCACCGCCTGATTACTGGGACGGAGGTAATCGCCAGCGGCAATTTGAGCTACCAGATTCCGGTGAAATCATCCGATGAAATCGGACGGCTGGCTTCTGCTTTTAACCGGATGACCAAACGGCTGGAAAAGGCCTACCGCGAAATCCAGGAGTGGTCTCAATCCCTGGAAAAAAAGGTAGAAGAGAAGACTGAGGAACTGCGGAAAGCCCAGGAGCAAATGCTTTTTGTGCAGAAGATGGCCTCACTGGGGAAGCTGGCCGCGACGGTGGCTCATGAGCTGAACAATCCTCTGGCGGGAATTCTGAATTACACGAAGCTTATCCGTCGGCGGCTGGAAAAGAATGCCGTCGATGAGGATACTGTAAAAGACGTGATCGAAAGTCTGGATATCATTGCTAGTGAAACGCGCCGCTGCGGCAACATCGTTAACAATTTGCTTTATTTTGCCAAAGGAGGACGGGAAGGTTACGAAACCTGCAATCCCAACGACATCGTCCGGGCCAGTTTGCAGCTGGTCCAGCCGCAGCTGGAAGCTCAGAAAATTGAGTGGGAATTTGACGCCGACAGCAATGTGCCGCCCATCCGCTGTTCCGGAGATCAGATCAAACAGGCAATGCTGGCCCTGTTCGTGAACGCCATTGAAGCAATGCCGGATGGCGGCAGGCTCACCGTATCCACCAGTTATGACCCGTACCGGCGCCACGTTAGCATTCGCATCAAAGATACCGGCGTAGGGATCGATCCCGAAAATATTCCCAAAATCTTTGAACCGTTTTTTACGACGAAACATGAGACCAGCGGCACCGGTCTGGGGCTTTCCGTGGTATATGGCATTGTTAAACGGCATGGGGGGGATATCAAAGTTTATTCGAGACCGGGAGAAGGGGCGACGTTTGTGCTGACGTTCCCGCTGTATCCGCAGGTTTCGGAAGAATTGAGGGAGTCATTCTGAACACAAACTAAAGTGAGGGTGGTGAATGATGGGATTGGAAAACAACAGCATTAATATTTTAATTGTCGATGATGAACTGTCGGTTCGTCAATCATTATACAAGTGGTTTCTTGAGGAAGGGTATCGAGTGGATACCGCCAAAGATGCGGAAGAGGCCCTGAAGAAATTCCGGCAAAACCGGTGGGATATCGTGCTTTTGGATATCCGGATGCCCGATATGGATGGCCTGGAGTTGCAAAGACGCATCCGCGAATATGATGAAGGGGTGATTGTGATTATCATTACCGCTTATGGTTCCATTGAGACCGCGGTTCAGGCCATCAAACAGGGAGCCTACGATTATGTAACCAAACCGTTCGATCCGGATGATCTGGAACACCTGATCCGCAATGCAGTGGAACAGCGGCGGCTGCGGGCCGAAAATTTGCAGCTGCGGGAGAAGATCAGCGAGCTGAACCGCATGGATGAGATTATTGGCACCAGTCCCGCTATGCGACATGTGCTGGAAGCTGTAGAAAATGTTGCACCAACGGAATCCATTGTGCTGATCCGCGGGGAAATTGGGACCGGGAAAGAGCTCATCGCGAGGGCCATTCACAACCGCAGCAAGCGCCGGCTCATGCCGATGATTGTGGTAAACTGCGCTGCCATTCCTGAAAGCCTGATGGAAGCAGAACTTTTTGGCCAGGAGAAAGGCACCGTCACCGGTTCCAAATTTCACCGCAAAGGCAAAATTGAGCTCGCCGACGGGGGCACCCTTTTTCTGGATGAAATTGCCGAGCTGAGTTTGCCGGTTCAGGAAAAACTTGTGAAGGTCATCGAAACCAAGGAATTTACCCGGCTGGGGGGCACACAATCGTTTAAGTCGGATTTTCGCCTCCTGTGTGCCACCAGCAAGAACCTGGAAACGGAAATTGAGAAGGGCAACTTTCTGGAGGATCTTTACTACCGGATCAATGTAGTCACCATCGATGTGCCGCCCTTGCGGGAGCGGAAAGAGGATATTCCGCTGCTGGTGCATCATTTCATCAATAAATATCGCGGGACGATCCGCAAGCGCATTACGGAAATTGATGATGAAGCGATGGCCTTTTTGCGTTCTTACCACTGGCCGGGGAATGTGCGGGAGCTGGAAAACGCCATCGAGCGGGCCATGGTGATCGGTACTCCGCCGAAAATTGTGCTGGAGGATTTGCCCATCCGCTGCATCAAAGAAGAAAAGCCGGAATCCGATTCGCTGAAAGCGGTGGAAAAGGCACACATTCACAACGTTTTAAAACGAACAAACTGGAATATCTCCAAGGCCGCCAAAATTCTGCAGATTGACCGGGTTACGCTGTATAACAAAATTAAAAAGTACCAACTGAAACGGATGGAACCTGAGCCCTCTTCCTGAGGGCCATTTCATTTTCTTTGGCAGAATGGGGCGATCCCGTAAAAGGGACCGCCTCTTTTCGTTTGAACCGGCAGCTCACCGGTTTTGCAAAATTCGTCCGGAAACGGTCCACACCTCCCTGGAAGGAAAGAATTTGCTTGTACGCTTTTGACGGGCAGGAAGGCCTTTTGCGGGGGATGCCACGCCGCCTGTCCGCCCGGGTCATGGAGGTGCTGGACCACCCTTTCAGGAAGCGTTTGGCCGGAGCACACCGTTTCCGCGATCCCCGGTACGAAAAAGGCGATTTTCCTGGGACTTTTTCAAAAATCAAAAAGGCCCGCGAACGTCATTTCTGTTCACGGGCCTTCTGGGGGAGGAAGAACACGAAGATTTCTCTTCGTATTGCCTCTCTCTGGGGTCACTTTTTGGGCTTCATCCGGTGCATAAAATAGATGACGTTCTCCTTCCCGAACTGGCGGTGGTCCAGGTATTTGATCACATCTTCGTAGCCATCCAGAGAAAGCTGGAGGATATGGCTCGTGGTGCGGTCAACCAGTACCCGAACGGGTGATTGCCCAATATACCGGTCATCCACAATGACATTGGCTCCCGACGGTGCCGTGTTTACCTGCAGCACGATCAGATTTTTTT
>MTOL01000542.1 GCA_002011685.1 Deferribacteres bacterium JdFR-76 | reverse complement strand
GAATTTCAATGTAGCAAAGGGATTGGTGGAGATAACTAAGGTTAGGATCAAGTTTTAATCCTTCATATTTGGCCCATGCAGCGCTGTCCAGTTTTCCCGCAGCTGCAAGACCATCTCCCCAGCTATCGTATGCATTAGCAGTGGCATCTAATTGTACATATTTCCTGAAATGCTCTAAAGCTTTTTTGTGTTGTCCCAGATGTGTGTAACAATAGGCGATGTGGTTATGAGCAAGAGCAAAATTTGAATCGATTTTCAATGCGATCTTGTAAAAACGGATCGCGTTGGGAATATCGCAAATTCCGTAGTATGCTTCAGCCAAATCATATGCTGCTTCTTTTCTTGTGGGAGAGCGATTGAATATTCGCCGCAATAGCTTAATTTCGCCCCATAAATCTCCCGAAAGGCTGGCCAATAAAGCTTCTGCCCTCAATGAGTCAGACAAACTCAGTTTGTCGAGATTCGATCTTATTTCAAGGAGCAACTTTCTGGCTTCGAATTGACTTCCACCGAAATCCAGTACCTGAGCAAGGCGAAGTTTCGCCAGCACGAATCCAGGGTCTATATCTAGAGCAGCGCGAAATTTTTGTTCAGCAACAGTCAGATCAAGTTTACTCCAGGCCTTTTCCCCTTCGTAAAAGTTGCGGAATGCATCCCAAGATTCGGTAAATTGCGTCATTTTCGGCTCAGTTATACCATATAACTCAAGAACCAGATTGGTTATTTCTCGAATTTTGCCGGTGAGTAGAGCCACAGGATCGCTGAATTCGATAGAATGAGTACGATTTCCCAATATTCCAGCAAGTTTTACGTTAATTTTATAACCCATGGGAGTACCGGATATGTTACCTGAGATTTCTATGTCCGGTTTTATACGTGATTTGCCGGAAAATAATGGCAATTCATGTCCCCATAGTATGCGCTTATCGGTAGATTGAAGTAAATCATCAACAATTAGGTATTGGATCATATCGGGCGTAAATGGAACCCCCTCGTTATCGGTTATTTCAAAATCAAAATTTCGAACAATGATTGTATCAGGAAGTTTGATTGGGCTCGGAAGGATTTGATGGAATATAAGATAACCGGCAACTACGAGAATAATAGATAGGCCAAAAACCGCTGTCATTAAGACTGCTTTGTTTTTGATAGGAATGATTTTTTGTTTTGAAGGCGTGGCTTTGGATGAATTAGAAGGAGGTTCTTCAGAAGGGACAGGCTCCGCTTTTACTATCACGCCTTCCAGGGCTGCCAGCAGCTCTTGGGCATTTTGATATCTATTTTTTGGATCCTTTTGAAGACATTTCTTCAAGATGGGCTGTAATTCTACAGGAATTGGGGGACGTATCGTATCAAGTTTTGGCAATGGTTGAAGCCGAATTGCATTTTTGATCTCAGCTGGTGTATCGCCCCAAAATGGTGGATATCCTGTCAAGAGCTCGAAAAGTAAGACCCCAAATGAGTAGATGTCGCTTCTTGTATCAGGTTTTTTGCCATCAATTTGTTCTGGAGAAAAATATGGAAGATAATTCAGAGCTTTTTCATCTTCGAGTGTCTTATGAAGATCAATTTGTGGAGTATGGATAGTTGCTAAACGTATTTCTTCGTCTTTTGTATGAATAACCGCTTCGGGACGGAGATGACCGTGTACATACCCGTTCCTGTGCAACTCTTGTAATCCTTCCGCGATTTGAACAGCTATTTGAATAATGCGCTGGATTTGCTGCTCTTCTATCTCCTGCTTAAATTCTTTTAATGTCTTACCTTCGACGTAATCTCGAACAATAATTAATCCTTTATCGCAAGGCACGATACGGCGCAGAGGCAATAGGCGAGGATGAGTTATTTCGGCGATAGAAATCTCTTTGTTATCAAACTTTGCCTGTGGTATATATTCCACAATGTACCGGTTTCTGTCCTTATCGTGGGCAAGAAAAGCATCGCTTCCTAAAGACCCTGAACGTAATCGCCGCTCTATATCGTATCCAAGTTTTTGGGCTTTAAGAACAAGGTCGACCGTGCTAGCTACCGTTGAGGGATCTATATTCCATTCTTTCGCAAAATTCTTAACGAGGGCCTCTTCTCTCGGGGACATTTCACCATCTTGAAGAACTGTGATAATCAAATCTAGAAGTTTATCATATGGAGGTTTGATTTTTTCTTCAAATCCATCTGCTTTATGCCAGCCGCTTCGGTCTTTAGTTAGCCAATTTTTCGCCATCCATTCCTCTAGGTATTTTTCCAGAATACCAGGGACTCCCTCAGATAAAGTGTAAATGTATTCGTATTCTTGGGCAGTAAATAGGCCATGACCAAAAAGCTTTTCCATGATCTGGATTTCGAATCCCTTTTGAAGGGTTCGTAATGGAAGGCGCCGAAGTTTATTTTCTTGAGAAAGAATTCGGAAAGTTTTGCGTATCTCTTCGTTTGCATCATCTGCTTCATCTTCTTCGAGAATAATCATTCCCCAAAAAGAGCTGTCATCATCTATTAAGGCATGAAGCAATTCCAGTGAGTGGCTATCAATCCATTGAACATTGCGGATGTAAATAATTAACGGAGCTTTTCTACTCCTTTTCTTCAGGACTTTTAGATAACTTTGAAATACTTTCAACTCTTTGGTCCGTATGGTGTCTTCAGCTTCTCCAGAACGAATTTCTTCGGCAAGTCTCTGAAGATCATCGACAATGTCATGTATCGGAAAGATGGAAATAGCAAGCATTCCGAGGCGTCGAAGAATCCGCAATTTTTGTGCGTGAGCCCGAATCTGTTTTGTAATTTCCATGAAAGGTAAGTAGGGTTCGGATTGTTCACGGGTACAGTCGTATTCAATTATATTTGTCTGGCGATTAAAATGAGGAATTTTTGCTGCAATATACCGGTTATTCTCTATTTCATTCAAGAATTCTTCAATAAGTCTGGACTTCCCTATCCCTGTTCGGCCCTCAACAAGGTAAGATAAACATCGCCTCTTTTTTATGACTTCTGAAACAAATGAGTGTATGAGTTCTTGAAGTTCTTGCTCCCGGTCACAGAAATCGAATTTTTGCAACATTTTTTCTTGCCCTCCGACTCTTTTCAAAACAAAATGACCAACATTTTAGCTTTGGGGCTAATATTTCCAGAATTGAGAAAATTAGTTCTAAGGGTTAGGAAATCATATTGGCAATACAGGATCAAAAATGAATGCCGAATCATTAGTGAAATATGTTTAATTATTTGAGTTCGATTCTTGATGCAATCGGTCTTTGGTTTTAATTGGGTTAGGTGCACATTTGAGGCTTGCCTAGTCATTTGGTGATTCATATTTGCGAGTCCGTTGGCTTCGCAATTTTTCCCCACCGTATTTTATGGTTAAAATTTACATAAATGAAACATGAATTCAAAAGACTTTTTTGCCCTAAAACTTTCCGAACCCGTCTTTACTTATTTAAAGACCAAATCGGCTGAATGTTCTTTTATCTATTTCTTAAAAAAGGACAAAAAAATTGTGGAAAGGCAGAAAGTTTCAGCACGTCCCCATAAGCTTATCTATGGCAATTGTAGATCGTTGACTTTTTAGGCCATCGTGTCCTGAAAATATATGGGAGCTGGAGGAATCTTGAGGGTCGAAGAGGTTTGCTTATGCAAAGAAGATTGTGATATAGGTGTTTAATCCAAAATATCTATTCACCAGTGAGCGACAGATAATGCAGCCACAAGGCCCCCAGACCGGAGGGGCTGAAGTCGCGCGCGTATTTCAGGCAAATTTTGCGGATACGTTCTGCATCGTTTGGGATGTGAATTATATGGGAATATTCGCTTCTATCTTGTGCGTCTGTGGCATGTTCTGCGACCTGCTCTGCTTTTTCGGCAATCCGCACAGAAAAGATCATTTCTGGTTGAGTGGTCAGGGCGTTCTCAATTAGACCGATAGCCTTTGTCTGTTGAATTGTTTCCGGGGGAAGATTAAGCTCTTCTCGCAATTCACAGAGGATTGCGTGAAATGGGCATGGTGTATTTTCAGGGCCGTTTTTTCTGTGGTGATTTGGATCGATGTGGCCGCCGAATGCATCAAAAAGCCCCGGGGCCGTGGCTACCTTTTGACTGCGTTTCATAAATAGCAGCCGGTTGTCAGCTGTCAGAATGGTTGCGCTTACCCCCAAACCGGTCTGTGGTCCATCGGGAATGGAGTGCGATAGAATCTTTCCCTTGGTGATGGTAAACAGATGAGTTTTGAAATGAATAGGTCCAAGGCGAAGCACGAGCTCGGATTCGGTTGCCTGGTAATCCCGTAGCTGGCAAATGGTGCCATTGTAAACACCGGCTGTGGGATGATTTTTCTGATAAGCCTGCCAGAAGTGCTCTTCCAGAGTTTGCCGGGCCGCAGAAAGTTCGGGGTACGTCTCTTCCCAGTAGACTCGGAGCTGATTCGGCTTACACGAACACCGGGTTAAAATGCGAAAATAGCGCGGCAGCGGTTCAGGAAGCGCTGACACTGATTTCGGATTCACGGGGGAGGGTCTCCTTTATTTCTGGCTGTTTTTTCTCAAACTGTGCTGTTCTTTCCAGTTCGATTTTTAAATGCTGGCCGGTATAAGACCGCGGATTCTGGATAATTTCCTCAGGGGTTCCTTCCGCCACAATGGTGCCGCCATCATCTCCGCCTTCTGGCCCGAGATCAATAATGTAGTCCGCTGTTTTGATCACGTCCATATTGTGTTCGATGACGATAACCGTATTGCCTTTATCCACCAGTCGGTTCAGGACATTCAACAAATATTTGATATCCTCGAAATGCAGACCGGTTGTGGGTTCATCGAGAATGTAGAGTGTTTTTCCGGTTGCGACTTTAGAGAGCTCTGTGGCCAGTTTGACGCGCTGGGCTTCACCGCCGGAAAGGGTCGTAGCCGGTTGTCCCAGTTTGATATAGCCCAGACCCACATCGTAAAGTGTCTGCAATTTGCGGCGGATGACCGGAACATTTTCGAAGAAACGGAGGGCTTCTGTCACCGTCATATCCAGTACATCTGCGATAGTTTTCCCTTTGTATTTGATCTCCAGGGTTTCTCGGTTGTAGCGTTTGCCCTTGCAGGCTTCGCACGTTACGTACACATCCGGCAGGAAGTGCATTTCAATTTTAATGATGCCGTCTCCCTCGCAGGCTTCGCACCGACCCCCTTTCACATTAAAGCTAAAGCGACCCGGTTTATAGCCGCGGACTTTCGATTCCGGCAATCGGGCAAATAAATCGCGGATGGGTGTAAAAGTACCGGTATAGGTAGCGGGATTGGACCGCGGTGTGCGGCCTATCGGCGACTGATCGATGTCCACGACTTTGTCGATGTTTTCCAGACCTTCGATGGCGTCGTAAGGAAGTGGGGTTTCTTTGGAGCGGTAAAGCTCACGCTTCAGTGCCCGGTATAGGGTTTCGTTAATGAGGGTGCTCTTTCCAGAACCGGATACGCCGGTCACACACACGAACATGCCCAGGGGGATTTTAACATCGATGTTTTTCAGGTTGTTTCCGCGGGCTCCTTTTAGAATCAAAAAGCGGCCATTCCCTTTGCGGCGTGTCTTGGGTACGGGAATATACTTTTCTCCGGACAGGTACTTCCCGGTGATTGAACGAGGTTCGTTTTTGATCTGTTCAGGAGGTCCTGTGGCTACCACATGGCCGCCATCTTCGCCGGCACCGGGGCCAAGGTCAATAACATGATCGGCGCTTTCGATGGTTTCCCGGTCATGTTCCACGACGATGACCGTATTGCCCAGGTCCCGCAGGCGAAGGAGGGTAT